>JAXJVE010000180.1:0-2558 GCA_036308705.1 Acutalibacteraceae bacterium | reverse complement strand
CCGTTACCTGCGTCAACAACAATTTTCATTCCCCTGAGAGGATGCTCACGGTCTGTTTTATCGTCAACACCGTCAATTATCATATTGCGGAGAATCTGAGCATATCTGCTCATAAAATCATGTTTTTCGCATATTCCGTTTTCTTTGCCGATGTATTCATCGCTTTCGCCTGCAAATTTAAGGATATCTGCAATATCAGAGCCGTCAAGACCGCCCTCACGGGTAAAAAACTTAAGACCATTTCTGTCTTTTGGGTGATGGCTTGCGGTAATCTGCACCGCACCGTCACAGCCCATATCAACGGTTGTCATAAACATTGCGGGGGTTGAACTCAGCCCGCAGTCCGCAACCTTTACTCCGTCTGAGATGAGTGCTTTTATTACAGCTCTCTTTATTCTCTCTGCGGAAAGGCGGCTGTCGTGACCTACCGAAACACAGATATCATTCTTACCTGTGCGTTTTTTCAGCCATTGTGAAAAGGCATATGCCGAACGCATAACCATTTCATCGCTCATATAAAGAGGATTTGTTTTGTCGCCGAGGGCGTATCCTCTTATATCACTTCCGCTTCTGAATTTTGAATAATCCATTCTTATTCTCCTTTCGAAAAATATTCGTCGGAAACATCGAGAAGGAATTTATACATAGGGGTATATGCTTTATATATACCCTTCATTATTTCGATTATCTTATCGCTTTCAAGATCTTCAAGCTCACCGAAGCATACCATAAAGCCGACATCTTTGAGGTTATAGTATTCTTCAAGACCTTCGGGACATCCGGGGAAAGGTCTTTTATAGCTGTTTTTAAACATCACAGCTCCCGTCATTTCGCATTTTTTAACTGCTCTTATGAATTCATCGGGTCTTTCTCGAAGAGCTTTTCTGTAGGTTTCAAGAAGCCCCGGTTCATCGCCGTAAAATCCTACACCGAGCGAATAACCTCCCGGTGTAACCTCAAACCACATACAAGGATAGCCTCTCCATTCGTGTTTGGGACGCATAAACATTATCCACATATTTTCACGGTAAAGGCGTTTGTCCTTGGTGTAGCGTGTGTCACGGCGTACCCTTGAAACCATCTTTGTGGGGATTGAATTCATAAGCGGGTCAACGGAAAGCAAGTCTTCAACAACAATACCTGCAAGCTGACGCATAGGTACGGTGACATTGGCTTTTATTTCTTCTTTGTGTTCTTCATAGAATGTTTTTGAATCCCTGAAACGGTTATCCGCGAGCAGAAACAAAGCATCACGGGTTATTCCTTTGTATTCCATTATATCAGCCCCTTTTCGGCAAGACCTTCTGCCGCAAGCATAATCGCAACCTTTGCTGAGTGGAAGTTGATACCGCCCTGCATCCATACGGCAAACGGTTCTCTCAGCGGAGCATCTGCGGAAAGCTCAATTGATGAGCCGAGAATGAATGCACCTGCCGCCATAATTACTTTACTGTCATAGCCCGGCATATCCCAGGGCTCTGGTGTAACGTAAGAATCAACGGGTGCACCGCTCTGAATTCCTCTGCAGAATTCAACAAGCCTGTCCGCATTTTCAAGGCAGAGAGCCTGAATGATATCGTGTCTGCTTTCGTCACTTGAAGGTGTTACCTTAAAGCCGAATTCCTCAAAAAGTGCGGCAGCAAAAACCGCTGCTTTGAGTGATTCGCCTACAACGTGGGGAGCGTGGAAAATACCCATAAACATATTTCTGTTTTCGCCGAGAGTACAGCCCACTTCTTTGCCGAGACCGGGAGTTGTTGCTCTGTATGCACAAAGCTCAACAAGGTCTGCTCTGCCTGCTATGTAACCGCCCGTACGGGCAATTGAACCGCCTGCATTCTTTATAAGTGAACCCGCCATAAGGTCGGCACCGACCTCGGTAGGCTCAATTTTTTCAACAAGTTCGCCGTAGCAGTTGTCAACCATAACAACCGCATCGCATTTTGAATGAACAAGAGATGCGATTCTTCCGATTTCATCAACCGAAAGGCTGGGTCGCAGGCTGTAGCCTCTTGAACGCTGGATATATACCATCTTTGGCTTCATTTCAAGAGCTTTTTCGATAGCGTTCATATCAGGTCTGCCGTTTTCATCAAGGTCTACCTGAGCATAATTAACGCCAAAATCTTTGAGTGAACCCATACCTTCGCCGCTGATACCGATAACGCTGTGGATTGTATCATAAGGTGTACCCGTAACGCAGAGCATAGTATCACCGGGGCGTAAAACGCCGTAAAGTGCAACTGCAAGAGTGTGTGTGCCGCAGGTGAAACTGTGGCGTACAATTGCATCTTCAGCACCGAAAATATCGGCGTAGATTCTGTCGAGCTTATCTCTTCCCGTGTCGCCGTAGCCGTAGCCTGTTGAACCTGCAAAATCCGTTTCGCTCACTCTGTTGTTTATAAATGAAGAAAGGACTTTTTGCTGATTATATTCTGCAATCGAATCAATTTCATCAAATTTTGATTTTGCTTTGATTAATGCGGCGTCGCTTGCCGCTTTTATTTTATCGCTGTAGTTGAAAAATGTTTTCATATTTTACCTTCTGTATATTCTGT
>JAXJVE010000179.1:0-2488 GCA_036308705.1 Acutalibacteraceae bacterium | reverse complement strand
TGGAAGAAGAAAATGGGCTTTACAGGGTCATCGGCAACTGCTTTTTTAAGCTCTTCGGCAACCCAATTCTGCTTTGCTTCATCAAAATGGCAACCGTTTGTGCTTGTGACACTGATAAAATGATAACCGTTAATAACTTTATGGGTATCAGGCTCCATACCGAAGATTTTGCCGAATCTTTCAAGGGCTGATTCCTCGCCGTCGTGAAAATATTCGTGGCTTGCAAGGGAAAGAGTTGCTTCGGTACCGTCCTTCAGATATTCATCAAGAGTCTGCTTGAAAGAAAGCATCTGTGCATCGGTGCCTCTTCCCGTAAAATCGCCTACAACGTAGAGGGCATCGAGGTTTGAATATTCTTCTTTTTCGCTCAGTTCATAAGCGGTTTTTAAAGCCTGAGTCATTCTTTTGCGTTCGATACATTCGGGGTCATCCGAATAATGAACATCGCTCACAACAAGGAAGCGGAGAACGGGCTTGAAATTTTTATCAAATGCCATAAAAATACTCCTTTATACACTAAAGGAGCTGCTCTGAGAACAGCTCCCCTTTTTTATTAACCGTTTGTCAAGAGTGCAATTACCATTGCAATGCTTGCGAACATACTTGAAATCATGCCCATGATGTCAATCTGTTCAAACCAGCCCTTGAAGTTATCAAGAAGTGCATTCCAGTTGAGATCCTTGATTTTATCAATAAGGTTCTTTTCGGGTTCAGGAACGATTGAAGCTTCTTTAGCTGATACGCTTATTTCATAAATATCGCTGTTGTGTGCATCGCCTGCAACAACTTCGATATAATAGCTGCCTGCTGAAAGGGGCTTTGTTTCAAGCTTTGCGGTTTTGCTTGAATCAGTTGCCTTAACTGTAAGAGTATCTGCAACTGCATCGTTGCTTGAATTAAGAACTCTTACCTTCCACTGACCGTTGCTTGTTGCTTTGAAGTTGATATCATAGCCTTTGTTATCTGCAGCTGCAGTGAATTCAAAGTAGTCCTTATCGTTTGCTTCGTCGAGAGTTGCTTTGTATGCAGTGCCGATATCAATTTTATCTGCCTGTGCTGCTGAATCGTTCATTTCGCTCTCTGTGTTTGAAGCCGCTCTGAACAATACTCTTGTTTTATATGAGCCTTCGCCTGTGATTTTGAGAATATAGTCACCTGCGGGAACACATACGCTGGGGCCGATTTTTGATGCATCGTCAACTGTCATCGTAATTGATGTAACATTTTCAAGCTTCTGTGTGCCGTCTGAACCTTCAACATAAGTTACAAGCTCAGCCTTTACAACTGATTTGGGTGTGAAATCATTATAAAGATAAAGATTGAGAACGCCGTTTGAAGGAACGGTGATTTTGTAGAAGTCATCATCGCCTGTGCCTGTTGCACCGTAGTAATATTTGGGAGCACCTGAAGTTGAAAGAGCAAGAACGGTTGCCTTATCAACAGTATTGTTGGGCTCTGTTTCGGTTGAAATTGCTTCGTTAACGGTTACGTTGATTGTGTATGTAACAGAACCGTCAAAAACATCGCCGTGATTAACTTCAACAATATATTCTGTACCTGCGATAACAAGGATTTCTGCACTGTCGCTTGTGCTTACACCTGCTGACTCGAATTTTGCAACAACAAGACCGTCTGCATTCTTAACGGTTACCTCAAAATATGAACCTGCGGCACCTGTAACTGCAGCGTGTGCAAAAGTAATCTTTGCAAGGCCTGATTTTTCAGCCTTGAACTTGAAGTTATCAACATCGTCGGTGTTGCCGAGAACACCTGCGATCTCTTTGCCGATTGCAAATTCTGTTGCGGTTGCAACATCGTTGTTGGGCTCTTTCTCTTCATTTTCTGCTGCATATGCGGTTGCAAAACAACCTGCAAACATAAGAACTGCAAGAAGAAGAGCAATTACTGACTTGAATTTTTTCATCTTTTTTGTCCTCCTGTTTTATAAAAATTTTATTTGCAGAAGCATTTTAGCATACTTTTATGCGAATGTCAAACCATTATATGCAGGTAAATATTAATAATCGGTAAATTATATGTTTGAAACCAAAGAAAAACAGGACAGCCGAAGCTGTCCTGTATAATCATTAATACATTCCGCCGCCCTGAGCTGCCATAGCTGCTGCCTGAGCTGCATCTGCTGCGGGGTCGGGCTTATCGGTAACAAGGCTCTCTGTTGTGAGCACCATTGATGCAACCGATGAAGCGTTCTGAAGTGCTGAACGGGTAACCTTTGTGGGGTCAAGGATACCTGCCGATGCCATATCGCAGTATACATCCTTTGCAAAGTCATAGCCGTAGCCGATTTTGCCGCTTTCGTGGATAGCATTGATGATGATTGAGCCTTCGAGACCTGCGTTAGCCGCAATCTGACGAACGGGTTCTTCAAGTGCCTTGAGAACAATCTTGATACCTGTCTTTTCGTCAACATCGTCTGTTGTATCGAGAAGAGCCTTAACGCTGCTTACTGCATTGAGAAGGGCAACAC
>JAXJVE010000178.1:0-1485 GCA_036308705.1 Acutalibacteraceae bacterium | reverse complement strand
GTGTTATAATATTAATATATTCCGTTTTTGGAGGAAAAATATATGAAAATTACCGTTCTTGACGGCTTCACCGAAAATCCCGGCGATCTTTCATGGGAATGGCTTGAAGCTCTCGGCGAATGTAAAATTTATGACCGTACCCCCGCTGAGCTCATTACAGAAAGATGTGCGGGGTGCGATATTGTTATCACAAACAAAACTCCCCTTCGCAAAGCTGTTCTCGAAACTCTTTCCGAGCTTAAATACATCGGTCTTCTGAGCACAGGGTTCAATATTGTTGACTGGGATTTCTGCAAAGAAAAGAATATTCCCGTTTGCAACATTCCGTCTTACAGCACAAATGCGGTTGCTCAGCTTGTTTTCGCTCTTATTCTTGAGCACACAAACGCAGTTGCAATTCACAGCAAATCGGTACATTCGGGCGAGTGGTCTGCCTGCAAGGATTTTTGCTATTGGAAAACTCCTCTTTATGAGCTCGACGGCAAAATACTCGGAATTATCGGATTCGGAAAAATCGGAAAAGCAGTTGCAAAAATTGCTGAAGCCTTCGGTATGAAGGTTCTTGCAAACACAAACCATCCTTTGCCGTTCGGAAACGTTGAATTCTGCGAAAAAGATGAACTTCTTGCAAAAAGCAATTTTGTTTCACTTCACTGCCCTCTCACACCTCAGACAGAAAAAATGGTAAACGCTGATTTTCTTTCAAAGATGAAGAAAAATGCCGTACTTATCAACACTTCAAGAGGTCAGGTTGTTGATGAAAACGCCCTTGCCGAAGCCCTTAAAAACGGTGTTATCGCAGGTGCGGGTCTTGATGTACTTGAAACAGAGCCTCCCAAAGCTGACTGCCCCCTTTTCGGGCTTGATAACTGTTATATCACACCGCATATTGCGTGGGCAGGTTTTGAAACAAGAGAACGCCTTATGAAAATATGCCGTGAAAATGTTGAAGCTTTCCTCAACGGCACCCCCGTTAATCTCGTTTACTGAGGAGAATATAAATGATTATTTCAAAAACGCCGATGAGAATGTCATTCTTCGGCGGCGGTACGGACTTCCCCGAATTCTTTAACGAATACGGCGGAGCCGTAATCTCAACAACATTCGATAAATATTGCCACGTCAACGTTCGTGAATTACCCGATTTTTTTGATTACAAAACATATCTTTCATACGCAAGAATAGAAAAAGTCAATTCGGTTGATGAAATTCAGCACCCCGCCATACGCAACGCAATGAAATGGCTTTCGCTTGAAAAACTCTGCCTTAATTATGATGCCGATCTGCCCGCAAAAACAGGGCTCGGTACAAGCAGTGCTTTTTCGGTAGGTATGCTCAACGCCCTTTACTGTATGCAGGGAGCAGAAAAATCAAAGCGTGAACTTGCCGACGGTGCGATTTATCTTGAACGCACCCTTTGTAATGAAGACGGCGGAATACAGGATCAGATTGCGTCGGCTTTCGGCGGATTCAACCGTATAGATT
>JAXJVE010000177.1:0-3500 GCA_036308705.1 Acutalibacteraceae bacterium | reverse complement strand
TGCTCTGAGAATGGGAACGATAACTATTGAGTTATCCGAAACAATGGTCTGAGTACAGGTTTCAAGAGGTGTTTTTACCTCAATTTCTGTTGTAAGAACGCCGTCTTTGAGGCTTTCGTATGTCATAAGAGTTGTGATTTCTTCAACCAATTCGCGGAATTCCTTCATACTTGTGCGTTCATCACGAAGAATTGCGATTTTATGACGGATAAGGGGATGGTCAAAAATAACCACGTTATCATAGTTTTTCATTATTTGTCTCCTTTGCTTTTTTCATCAGGCTTCCTGAATTTGTTAAGAAGAATATTAACAATAATACCGAGAATGAGTGCACAGGCGGTGGTGGTAAGTGTAACCTGACCGATTTTAAGTGCCATACCGCCGATACCGCAGATGAGAATAACCGATACTGTGAAAAGATTTGCGTTATCTTCAAGGTTGATTTTCTGAATCATCTTAAGACCTGATACTGCAATGAAGCCGTAAAGTGTGATACAAACACCGCCCATAACGCAACCGGGTATTGAATCAAGGAATGCAACAAAGGGGGAGATGAATGAGATAAGAATTGCCATAACGGCTGTTGTTGTGATTGTTGCAACAGATGCGTTTCTTGTGATTGCAACGCAGCCTACGGATTCGCCGTATGTTGTGTTGGGGCAACCGCCGAATACTGCACCTGCGATTGAGCCGATGCCGTCACCGAGAAGAGTGCGATGAAGACCGGGGTCTTCAAGAAGGTCTTTATCAATAATGGTTGAAAGGTTTTTGTGGTCTGCAATGTGCTCTGCAAAAACAACAAAAGCAACAGGAATATAAGCAACGGCAACAGTAAGAATATAGTTTGCGTCAATTTCTTTAATGCCTTCAATGGCTTTTACTAACGAGAAATCGGGAACGGCAAAGAATGTGCTGAGATTTACTCCGTCTGCAACAAGGTTTGTGAAAGGAGCAAAGTCGATAACTTTTGTATCAAAACCTTTGGAATGACCTATAAGTGTAAATACCATAGCCACGGCATAGCCCGAAAGTATACCGATGATGAAGGGGATGAGTCTTGTCATTTTTTTGCCGTATGTTGAGCAAAGGATAACAACAAAAAGAGTTACAAGAGCACAGATGAGTGAAACCCAGAGTGCTGTATTCATAACAAATGGACCGCTATAATCTGACGGACATGAGAATACGTCTTTGATTGCGACACCGGAAAGTGAAAGACCGATAAGTGCAACTGTGGGGCCTATAACGGCAGCGGGCATAAGCTTGTTAATCCAGCCTACACCTGCGATTTTAACTGCAAGTGCGATTATAACATAAACAAGGCCTGCCATAACGGCACCGATAATAAGACCGAAATAGCCTGCGTTCATTGAAACTGCACCTGCGAAAGCAGCTGACATAGAGGGGATAAATGCAAAAGACGAGCCGAGGAAAACGGGGCTTCTGAATTTTGTAAAAAGCTGATATACGATTGTACCTACACCTGCACCGAAAAGAGCGGCAGAAGCCGACATATCGTTACCTACGATTGTGGGCACTGCAATGGTTGCCGCCATAATCGCAAGCAGCTGCTGGAATGCCAAAACAATAAGTTTGCCGAATTGCGGCTTGTCGTGGATGTCATAAACAAGTTTTTTTGACATTTTGATTGCTCCTTTTATTTTGTTTTTAATATCGCCATTAATAATTTATCACTTTTTCGCCTTCAAGTCAACTTTACTGTAATAAAAAAAACAGAACAGAGTGCCGTTCTCTGTTCTGTATGAAAAATTAAATTTTTATGCCGCAATGGTTTTCTTGGTTTCAACAGGCTTTCTGTAGCGGATGATTCCGATTATAACTGAAACGAGCGATATGGATTCGCTTAAGATTCCGCTGTATGAGAAAGCAAAAATATTGTAAATAAGAATCAGCGATGATGAGATGAGTATTGTTTTGCGGAAGTTTTTTGCATCGAATATACCCATACATACAGTGTTGACAACAAGTCCGAGTGTGATAAGCAGCGAGTGGATACCTTCCCACGAGAAAATGCTCACAACTGCCATACATAATGCAAAAAGAATGGGCGATGCAAGATCTGTGCTCTGCTTTTTATCACGGAAATAGAAAGCAAAATTGCGGATAATACAAACAATGTTTAAAGCGAAACCTGAAAAAGCACCTATAAGCAGATACTGTATGCAGCTCAATGCTGTTGCAACGGTCTGAATTATCATTATTTTTCTTTTTTGAGTACGCTGATATGAATAGAAAAATAATCCTACTGAAACAAAACCTAATATGTGGCCGATTAATGTGACAAAATTCTGCATAAGTACCTCTGAATGTGTTCGTGTTTAAAATATTTTCGTTACCGACACACAATTATACTTGTTTTTTTGCCAAAGTCAAGGAGTGAATTTGCAGATATTGCACAAAATAACCTATAAATTTTTAGTGAAAATGACGAATGAATCAAGCCGCTTTTAAAACGGAATATCCGAGAATTCAGAATTTATTTCTTCAATACTTTCTTGCACCAGGTGCGTTTGTTGCATTCAGGACACTTCAGGTGTCTGGTTGTTCCTCTGTGCATCGCATTAAGTGCCTGCATATAGGTAGGCACAAATTCGTGACCGCAATTTTTGCATTTGTAAGCACCAACGCTGATTTCAAGTTTTAATGCATAGAAACACGATGGCATAAATACTGCGCAAAGTCCGAGGATTGTGACAAGCTGCCACACTCCTTCGGGTATTAAAAATGCTGCAACAAAGCAACCTGCAATCAGTGCCGTTATGCTTACAATCATAATTGCCCACATAGAAGACCAGATTGTTTTATTCTTCTTCTCCAATTCTTTTGCCATATCAAGCAAAAGCTGTTCGTTTTTTTGATTATTATTTTCCATATTGATTTTCTCCCCACTTAATAATTCATTTACACTGATGCAAAGAATATCGCAGAGTTCAAGCATTATCGAACTGTCGGGCATTGCCGCGCCGCGTTCCCACTTGGATACTGCTTTATCTGTGATACCCAGTTTTTCTGCCAACTGCATTTGTGTTAAGTTTGCCTTTTTTCTGCATTCGGCAATAAATCTGCCTATTTTTATTTGATTCATAGGCTGCCTCCTTTCAAATACAGTTTAACGGTTATTCTGTATTAAATACACCTACCGTTGGTTTAGTGAGGAGATGTAAACCTACGGTTGAGTGGGAATTGACCGCCAAATTCTTATTTATCCAACTGATTATATCATAAAATTATAAACTTTTCCACTAATATTGCTTAAAGATTCAGCTCAAGTCCTCCCCGAAAGCTGCTTTGGGCTTGTATCCCACCGATACCTGTGAAAGAAACTGCCATAAGCTTTTCGTCTGTTACTTCGGTGATACCGAGTTCTTTGAATGTTACTGGCAGACCGAGCTCAATGCAGAAGCTGATGATTCTTTCAAGTTCGTCGCCGTCAACGTTGACATCAGCGAAGAATTTGCTCACGAAAAGCTTTCACCCGT
>JAXJVE010000176.1:0-2076 GCA_036308705.1 Acutalibacteraceae bacterium | reverse complement strand
GAAGCAGTATTCTTCTTCGCTCATACCGATTTTATTTGCCATTTCGCCCTGAGTAAGACCCATATCCAGACGAAGAGCAATAATTCGCTGAGCAACCTCCATTATTTTGTTTTCGACTGAACCCTGACCAAAAGTTATCATTTACTTCTCTCCTTTCGCTTTGGGAAAATAAAAAAACGCCCCAAAGCAATCATTTTGCTTTGAGACGGGTAAAATTCAAACCCGCGGTACCACTCAAATTGCACTTTCAGTGCCGCTCAACGGACTCTATCAAGCCCTACACTTTAACGCAGTGTTTACGGAAGCTGTCTACTCACCCGAAGATTTTTGGAGCTCCTGCTCGGAAGGGATAGCCTTGAATTGCTTTGCTGACGGCTCGCACCAAACGCCGCCTCTCTGAAAACTCGGCAACTCTGCCTTCTTCGTCATTGCTTTTATGTGAGTTATAATAACACCCAACTTTTGATTTGTCAACAGTTTTTTATAAAAAAATCCCTGCACCTTACGATGCAGGGAGCATAAATCAGATTTTATTTACAAGATTAAATGTAACAATCATACCTTCAAACAAATCGTTTATGCCAACAAGGAAGCCCTTGAGGAATTTGAGAACAGGATTGGTTTTGGGGGCATCAGTCTGAACTTCGCCGATACCGTTTGTGATTGTTGTTGCTTTTGCACTTGCAAATCCTGTAACAGCCTTTGTTTCTTTTGCATAAGCTGCCTTTATTTCAGAAACATCTGTTGTATCAAAAATATTCCAGCGGATTGCGTTTGCAACTGCAGAACCTTCAACCAGAGGAACATAAACTGTGTTCACCCAATTGGTTGTGTCATTCAAAGCAGCTTTCATTCCGTTGTTCCATACTTTTTCTGTTTCTGCAATAAAACTTGCATTGCTTGTAAGCATATTGTATACGGTAGGCTGTTCATCAATATCCCACTTGCCGAAAACGGTGTTTCTGTACATTCTGTTATAGCATACAGTCCACTTTGTGGGATCGTTATAATCGTTACCGAATCTGGTGCTGTCGTTGTTACCGAAAGCTATATCAAAATCCCATACGGGGCCGCCGTAAAGCTTATCGCCTGCGGGCTTATAGAAATATGTGCTGGTAAGAGATGCATCCATATTTGATGCCCATTCATTGATAAGATACATCTGTGCAAGTGATTCAACATCAACAAATTCGTCAAGCTCACTTGCGAGAGTACCGTTATAAATAAGATCTTCAACTTTCTGATAATATGAGCTGATATACTCAATCTGAGCCTTTGATGCATATTCGGGAGTTTTCATTGTGAAAGGCTGGCTTCTTGTTGTAACAAAGCCTGTTGCTTCATCGGCATATCTGTTGGCAAGTTCCATTTCAATAATATAACCGCCTGTGATATCCTCGGGGTTATTGGGGATTTCATACCATTTCTTTGTGCCTTCAAGAAGACCCGCATAAGTACCGTAATCGCCGCCCTGAGGATATGTATCAAGGTCAGCATTGTTTACATCTTCGGTTTCACCTTCAAGGTCTTCAATATCAACGTTTGAACCGTCAATGCCTATTCTTGTTGTGAGAAGATATGAACCCATATAGTCGCTGTTGATATAAACATCAACGGGTGTGAACTGCGGAGTATAGGGCATACCTGCTCTCTCGTCAGCTTCATACGCAAGAACGTTTCTGATAAGAGAAGCATCGCCGTGGTTTGCGATAAGGCTCCACTTCTTTGTTTTGCCCATGCCGAAAAGATTCACTTTATCGCCGAGCTTGATATTATAGGGCTTCTTTTCCATCTGCCAGGTTGAGTTACCTCTGCCCTTGATTTCGAGTTCGCCTTCATACACGGTAAGGCCGAGTGAATCTGCAATTTCGATATAGCCTTCTTCTTTGTTGCCTTTTTCAGCGTGGATATAATCAAGATTGCCTGATTCGGTTGCGATAAATACCGACGCAGTCTTTGATTCTTTAATCATAACAACCTTATAATCATCGCCGTCAACGGTAAGAGTAATTTCTGTTTTATCGCCGAAAACTTCTGCAAGCTTCTTTGTTTCTGTATAAGCCGCACCGTTAACCT
>JAXJVE010000175.1:0-6489 GCA_036308705.1 Acutalibacteraceae bacterium | reverse complement strand
GCTTCATACGAAGCATTTTCGCCCATGGGAGCAGTATAGATATCGCAGCCTGAAGGAACGGGAAGTTCGATTCCCTGAGCTTCAAGGAGCATAAGCAATCTGCCTGTACCGAGACCGAAGCCAAGCGAAGGCACGTGAGGTCCGCCGAGCTCTTCAATAAGTCCGTCATAACGTCCGCCGCCGCAAACGGTACCCTGAGCACCGATATCGGTTGAAACGAACTCAAAAACGGTTCTTGTATAATAGTCAAGTCCTCTTACGATACGGGGATTGACGGTATATTCGATATTCATTTTATCAAGATATTTCTTGACACTCTCAAAATGATTTGAACAATCCTCGCAGATATAGTCAATTATAGCGGGAGCACCCTCGGCAATCTCCTTACAGATGGGGCTCTTGCAATCGAGAATACGCATAGGATTCTTCTCAAGTCTGCCAAGACAGGTGGGGCAAAGTTCATCTTTTCTTGACTCAAAATATTCTTTGAGCGCTGCGTGATAATTCTTGCGGCATTCGGGGCAACCGATTGAGTTAAGCTCAAGGTTGAGGTTTTCAACACCAAGGAATGCAAAAATTTCATTTGCGAGTGAAATTACTTCGACATCTGCCGCGGGATGTGAAGTGCCGAGCATTTCAACGCCGAACTGCTGGAATTCACGCCATCTGCCCGCCTGAGGCTTTTCGTATCTGTAGCAATTAAGAATATAGCAGAGTTTCTGGGGAAGAGCCTCGTTGAAAAGACCGTGTTCAAGGAATGCTCTTGCCGCACCTGCGGTACCTTCGGGGCGAAGAGTGATTGAACGTCCGCCTTTATCGTCGAAGGTATACATTTCCTTCTGCACAACGTCGGTGGTTTCGCCAACGCCTCTCTGGAAAAGCTCAGTATGTTCAAAAACGGGAGTTCTTATTTCTCTGAAACCGAATTTGCCTGCGATATCAAGCAAAGTCTGTTCGATAAACTGATTTTTATAGACCACATCGGGCAAAATATCCTGAGTGCCCTTTATGGCTTTTGTTACGAGTGCCATAATTTATTCTTCCTTTGCAGGTTATTTTAAATAATTTGCGGTTATGAATGAAAAATTAATAGTGAAGAGTGAAGAGTTTCGGAAGGGCTCTGCCCTTACCCGAATATATTAAGCGTCGCAGACCCTTAACTGTTCACTTTTCATTATTCACTATTCACTTAACAGATTATCCGTAATATAAAATTACAGGGTCGTCCCGTAAAGACGACCCCGATATAGCTTGTTTTTTGCCAAAAAGAGGGTCGGTGAGGAAGATTATTTGTTCCTCGGATTGACGATTTCACGCCAATCAAGATCACCTCTGGCAAGTGAGTGTATAAGAGCCTCAGCCGTTGCAATGTTTGTTGCAACAGGAACGTTATGAACATCGCACAGTCTGAGAAGCGTTGCTTCGTTTGGCTCGTTGGGTTTTGCTGTAAGCGGGTCACGGAAAAGAAGCAGGAGGTCAATCTCGTTGCAGGCAATTCTTGAAGCTATCTGCTCGTCGCCGCCCTGTTTACCGCTGAGGAATCTTGTGATATCAAGACCTGTTGCCTCGGCAACCATTTTACCGGTTGTTCCCGTTGCATAGAGGTCGTGACGGCTCAAAATGCCGCAGTAGGCTATGCAAAACTGTATCATAAGCTCTTTTTTTGCATCGTGGGCAATTATTGCAATATTCATAAAAACTGAACCTCCTCCATTATCTTCTTTTATAATATCAAATCATTTTTGATATGACAAGACCTTGCAAAAAAATTTTTAAGAAAATTTGACAAAAATCCTCGTTTTATTTGTTTATGGAAAAATAACAGCTTATTCTTCTGCCGCAACCTCAGTTTCGGGGGTTTCTTCGGTTGCATCGTCTTCGGGAAGAGCCGCTGTTTCTTCCTGATCATCGTGAGGAACGGATACCGCAGTAATGAGTTTTTCACCCTCGGTTACCTTCATAACACGAACACCCTTTGAGGGTCTTGCACAAAGTCTGATGGTATCAAGAGCGATTCTGATGATAATACCGTCTGACGAAATGAGCATAAGGTCATCTTCGGGATTAACAACTTCAATTGCGGCAACGTCGCCGTATTTTGCGATATGATAGTTGGTAAGACCCGAACCGCCTCTGTTCTGAATACGGTAATCGGTGATTTCACTCAGTCTGCCGTAACCTGTTTCGCTAACGGTAAGAACCTTCTTGCCTTCGGTAAGGATATCCATACCTACAACGCAGTCGCCTTCTTTGAGCTTGAGGGCACGAACACCTCTTGCGGTACGGCCAATAACTCTCGCATCATCTTCACGGAATGCAATTGACATACCCTTCTTTGTTGCGATAATCAGGTTTTCGCCGCCTTCGGTAAGCTTGACCCATACAAGCTCGTCATCATCATCAAGATTGATAGCGATAACACCGTTTTTGCGAACGTTTTTATAAGCATCAAGCTCGGTACGTTTGATGATACCGTTTCTTGTGAGCATACAGAGATAATAGTTATCTTCGCCGAATTCGGGCACTCTTATCATTGCCGAAACTCTTTCGCCCTCTTCAACGGGAAGAAGGTTAACGATATTCATACCCTTGCTCTGGCGTGAACCCTCGGGAATTTCGTAGCCCTTGAGTCTGTAAGTTTTGCCCTTTGTTGTGAAGAACATAATATAATCGTGGGTTGAGCAGGTGAACATTGTTTTTACAACGTCCTCTTCACGGCGTGTAAGACCCTTTACACCTCTGCCGCCTCTGTTCTGCATCTTGTATTCATCCATGGGAATACGCTTGATATAGCCCATATCGGTGAGAGTGAATACGCAGGTTTCTTCGGGGATAAGGTCTTCGATATCAACCTCGCCCGAAACGTTGACGATTTCTGTTCTTCTTTCATCCGCAAATCTGTCACGGATATTGAGAGCTTCTGTTTTAACAATATCGAGAACTCTTGATTCGTTTGCGAGAATATCGTTGAAATCCGCAATCTTTGCTTTAAGCTCATCGAGTTCGTTTGTGATTTTAAGAATTTCAAGACCTGCGAGCTGACCTAAACGGAAAGCAACGATAGCTGCTGCCTGAGGCTCGTCAAAGTCAAATTTTTCCATAATGGCAACCTTGGCTTCCGCCTGACCGCCCTTACAGGCTCTGATTGTTGCGATGATATCATCAACAATATCAATAGCCTTTGCAAGACCTTCAAGAATATGTGCCCTGTCCATAGCTTTTTTGAGGTCATATCTTGTTCTGCGGACTATAACTTCTTCCTGGAACTTGATATAGTGGCTGAGAACTTCCTTGAGCGAAAGCTGTTTGGGTTCGCCGTTGACAAGGGCAATCATAATTGCACCGAAGGTATCCTGAAGCTGAGTATATGAGAAGAGCTGATTGAGAACAACCTGGGGATTAGCATCTCTCTTGAGGTCAATCGAGATGAGCATACCCTTCTTTGAAGAGTAGTCGTTAACATCCGCAATGCCTTCAACACGCTTTTCTTTAACAAGATTTGCGATACTCTCGATAAGCCTTGCCTTGTTGACCATATAGGGAATTTCAGTTACCTGAATTTCAAATCTGCCGTTTTTCTTCTCAACAATTTCTGTTTTTGCACGCATTGTGATTTTGCCTCTGCCTGTAGCATAGGCTGATCTGATGCCTGCTCTGCCCATAATAAGACCCTTTGTGGGGAAATCGGGGCCTTTGATATACTCCATAAGACCGTCAAGGTCGATATCGGGGTTATCAATCATTGCGCACATAGCGTCAACAACTTCGCCCAGATTATGGGGAGGAATGTTGGTAGCCATACCAACCGCAATACCAACCGAACCGTTTACAAGAAGGTTGGGGAATCTTGAAGGAAGAACGGTGGGTTCTTTAAGACGGTCATCGTAGTTGGTTGTAAAATCAACGGTATCCTTATCGATATCCGTAAGCATTCTGAGAGCCATTTTGCTCATTCTTGACTCGGTATAACGGTAAGCTGCAGGGGGGTCGCCGTCAACCGAACCGAAGTTACCGTGACCGTCAACAAGAATATATCTCATTGAGAAAGTCTGAGCAAGACGTACCATTGCATCGTAAACAGATGCGTCACCGTGGGGATGATACCTACCGAGAACGGAACCGACGGTATCGGCACACTTTCTGTATGCCTTATCGGGGGTAAGACCGTTTTCGTGCATTGTATAAAGAATACGTCTGTGAACGGGTTTAAGACCGTCTCTTACATCGGGAAGAGCACGGGATGTTATAACCGACATCGAGTAATCAAGGAAAGCCTGACGTACTTCTTTGTTCAGGTCAACATTAATAATTTTTTGGGTATCTCTTGCGTCGCCGAAACTCATAATCTGTCATTCCTTTCCTTAAATATCAAGATTTGCAACAAATTTTGCATTTGTTTCAATAAATTCACGTCTGGGTTCAACCTTGTCACCCATAAGGATTGAGAAGGTTTCGTCAGCTTCCATAGCATCGGCAAGGGTTACACGGAGCATAACTCTTGTTGCGGGGTCCATAGTGGTTTCCCAGAGCTGCTCGGGGTCCATTTCACCAAGACCTTTGTATCGCTGAATATCACAGCTGCCGCCAAGCTCTGCGATTTTTTCATCTCTCTCGGCATCCGAGAAAGCGTAGGCAAACTTCTTGCCCTTGCTTACTTTATAGAGAGGAGGCTGAGCAAGATAGATGTGACCTTCTTCAATAAGAGGACGCATATAGCGGAAGAAGAAGGTGAGCAGAAGGGTTCTGATATGAGCACCGTCAACGTCGGCATCGGCCATAATAACGATTTTTTCATAACGGATTTTGCTGATATCAAATTCATCGCCTATACCCGTACCGAGTGCGGTAACAACGGGCTGGAGTTTATCGTTGCCGATAACTCGGTCAAGCCTTGCCTTTTCAACATTGAGCATCTTACCCCAGAGAGGAAGGATTGCCTGATAAGTTCTGTCTCTGCCTTCTTTTGCAGAGCCGCCCGCAGAGTCACCCTCTACGATGTAAATTTCGGTGCCTTCAGCCTGTTTTTCGGTACAGTCTGCAAGCTTGCCGGGGAGCGAGTTGCTCTCAAGACCCGATTTTCTTCTTGCCTGTTCACGGGCTTTTCTTGCAGCTTCTCTTGCCCTTGCGGCATCGAGTGCCTTTGAGAAAATAGCCTTTGCAACGGCGGGATTTTCTTCAAAATATGTCATCAGCTTATCGTAAACAAGCGAGTTCACGATTGACTGAATATCGGTATTACCGAGTTTGCCTTTGGTCTGACCCTCAAACTGAGCTTCGGTAAGCTTGACGGAGATGATAGCGGTAAGACCTTCTCTTACGTCATCTCCCGAGAGCTTTTTATCGCCGTCTTTAAGAATCTTATATTTTTTGCCGTAGTCGTTGAATACTCTTGTCAATGCGTTCTTGAAGCCTGTTTCGTGAGTACCGCCGTCTACCGTGCGTACGTTATTCGCAAATGAGAGAATAATCTCATTATAGCTATCATTATAGAAAAGTGCGATTTCTGCGTATCTGTCGCCCTTTGCACCTGAGAAATGAACGGGCTTTTCGTGAAGAGGAGTAAGACCTCTTACACCTGTAAGATATTCAGCAAACGATGAAAGACCGCCTTCGTAGCAATATTCACGCTCAACGATATTGTCGGGGTCTCTGCTGTCCTTGAGAGTGATTGAAAGGCCTGCATTGAGGAATGCAGATTCTCTGAGCCTTCTCTCAAGAGTTTCAAAATCGTAAACGGTTGTTTCCTGGAATATTGTTGCATCGGGCTTGAAACGGATGAATGTACCCGTTTCTTCGGTATCGCCGATAATCTCAAGGTTTGTTTCGATGTTACCGCCGTTTACAAAACGCTGACGGTGAACGTGACCCGCCTGAGATACCTCAACCTCGAACCACTCTGAAAGTGCGTTAACAACCGATGAACCAACGCCGTGAAGACCGCCCGATACTTTGTATCCGCCGCCGCCGAATTTACCGCCTGCGTGAAGCACGGTAAGAACAACGGTAACTGAGGGCAAGCCCATTTTTTCGTTGATGCCTACGGGAATGCCTCGTCCGTTATCACGAACGGAGATTACATCGCCCGGCTCAATTTCAACCTCAATGCGGGTACAGTAGCCTGCAAGAGCTTCGTCGATTGAGTTGTCCACGATTTCATACACAAGATGATGAAGACCTCTGGGACCTGTTGAGCCGATATACATACCCGGTCTTTTTCTTACAGCCTCAAGACCTTCAAGAACCTGAATAGCATCAGCTGTATACTCTTCGGTAACAACTGTGTTCATTGTCTCGATTTCTTCCTGTGTGTTAACTATTTCCTGGTTTTCAGCATTAGCCTGAATCTGATTTTCATCCATGGCTGATACCTCCTTATAAAATTCGGAATTCGGAATTCGGAATTCGGAATGGCTTGTAAAATTGATAATTTATCCACCTTTTATTCCGCCGAATTTATCTATTCCTGTTTTGTATTAAATAATTTTTTAT
>JAXJVE010000174.1:0-2003 GCA_036308705.1 Acutalibacteraceae bacterium | reverse complement strand
TCAAATCCGTTTATGATGGCAGGCAGAATGGCAGATGCACAGGCAAATGCAATGGAAGCAGCCGCCAACAACTCTGCAGGTGCAATGACAGGCTTTATGGGAATGGGTATGGCAATGAATGCAGGCGGTAACTTTAACCCTGCAGCAATGTATCAGGCAGGTGTTCAGCAGCAACAGCAGATGGCACAGCAGCAGGTTGCGGCACCCGTGCAGGCGGCACCCGCAAACGGTTGGAAATGTTCTTGCGGAGCAACTGCAAGCGGTAACTTCTGCACAGAATGCGGTGCGAAGAAGCCTGCTGAAGAAGGCTGGACTTGTTCGTGCGGTGCAGTGAACAAAGGCAAATTCTGCCCCAACTGCGGAGCAAAGAAACCCGAAGGTGCACCTCTTTATCAGTGCGACAAATGCGGTTGGAAACCCGAAGACCCCAAGAATCCTCCCAAGTTCTGCCCCGAATGCGGTGACATCTTTAACGAAAGCGATGCTAAATAATTAAATTGTAATAAATCTGTATTTTTAAAGGAGAAAATTATTATGGGACTTTTTGATAAGAAATTTTGTGACA
The DNA here is from genome assembly GCA_036308705.1 of Acutalibacteraceae bacterium. Classification (GTDB taxonomy): domain Bacteria; phylum Bacillota; class Clostridia; order Oscillospirales; family Acutalibacteraceae; genus CAG-177. The sequence continues at coordinate 1,438 of JAXJVE010000174.1, read as the reverse complement.
TCTGCGGCGAAAAAATAGGACTTCTCGGCAACAGAAAGCTCGAAGACGGCAATATGTGTAAGGACTGTGCAAAGAAGCTTTCACCCTTCTTCAGCGACAGAAGAAGCTCAACAATCGATGAAATCAAGCAGCAGCTTGCTTACAGAGAGCAGAACAAAGTTGCTCTCAAGGCTTTCAGACCCAACCTCACTTTCGGTGACGGCAAGAAGATTTATGTTGATATGGCAAACGGCAATTTCGTTGTTTCAAACTACAGCCCCAACAACTGGGATGACGAGAATCCCGACGTTATGGCTCTTTCGTCAATTATGAGTTGCAATCTCAAGATTGATGAAGATAAGGACGAAATCTATACTCAGGGCAAAGACGGTCAGAGAGTTAGTTACAATCCTCCCAGATATAAGTTCTACTATAACTTCATTCTTGAATTTGCAGTAAACAACCCCTATTTTGACGATTTCAGAGTCCAGCTCAATACATTCCGTATTGAGGGTATGGGCACAATGGAATACAACAAGTATCAGCAGATGGCTATGGAAGTTATCAACACTCTCACTCCCGGCAGAGGCGGTGCAATACCCAATATGATGAATGGCGGTATGCCCATGAATAACGGTATGCCTATGAATCAGTGCTTTGCTCCTGCAAACGCTTACGGTCAGCCTAATCCTTATGCCCAGCAGAATCCTTACGGTCAGCCTCAGGCAAATCCCTATGCCCAGCAGAATCCCTACGGTCAGCCTCAGGCAAATCCCTATGCCCAGCAGAATCCTTACGGTCAGCCTCAGGCTAACCCCTATGCACAGCAGAATCCCTACGGTCAGCCTAATCCTTATGCTCAGCAGAATCCTTATGGTCAGCCTCAGGCAAATCCCTATGCTCAGCAGAACGCTTATGCACAGCAGCCTCAGCAGGCTCCCGTTGCACAGGGTTGGATTTGCCCCGCTTGCAATGCAACAAATGAAAGCGGCGCATTCTGTGCTTGCTGCGGAACTCCCAAAGCTAACTGATAATTTATATGAATAAAAAGATGAAAGTTGCGATAATCGTGATTTTGGTCGGTGCTGTTGCCATTGCCGCCGCAGTCGGTGTGTGGTATTACAAAACGAAATTTTACATACCCGATAAAGGCGGCATGGAACGGGATTTGTCGGATACGGTTGTATCCTGCTCTTATTCCACGGGTGGCGGGATGGACGGCGGCTCAATGAATATGAGAATATATCTCAACGAGAAAAACGAGGTATGGTTTGAATATTATAATCAGCCGTATATCGGTGCTGAAGAAGAATCCGCAAGTTTTCAGATTGACGCCGAAGCATTGGAAAAGATAAGGTGCAAATGCAAGGAATTCGGTGTTCTTAATTGGGGCGAACTCAGAGCGAGCGAATTGCAGCTTCTTGATGCACCCATAACTTCCGTGAGCTTTACTTACGGT
>JAXJVE010000173.1:0-2739 GCA_036308705.1 Acutalibacteraceae bacterium | reverse complement strand
TTACAACAGAATCAGCTGAGAACCGTCTTTTGCAACATAATTCTTTTGAACACCGAGTTCGTCCATCCATGCACGAACCTCCAATGTTTGAAGGTTACCGTTTCTGTTGTCCCATACCCATGAAGGCGTCGGCCAGAGACAGATTTCTGGAGAAACCGCCTCGTAGAAATCCCTGTCGCAACCGCCTTGTCCGTGGTGAGCCATTTTGCAGATATCACTTTTAAGCATATCGGAGCTTCCCCAATTTGTCAGAATTTTCTGTCCTGCTCTGACACTACTGTCGCCTGTAAACATCACGCTTTTGCCTCCGAGCTCCATACGGAAAACAAGAGAGGAATCGTTACAGCCGGTAAACGCTGAATCAAACGAATACAGAACAGTGAACTTTGCAGTGCCGATATTGAATATGTCACCCTCAGACAGAATCTGTTCTTTCGCTTCAAATAAAGGTCGTAGGCGGGCATAATCGTGAAGGATTCTGTCTGCTTCTTCATCAGTGTCTGAATAAAAATCTATCGGTGCAAAATTCACATAAACCTTATCAAAGGTTAATGCATCACCATAATTTTCAATTACATTCAGGAAAACCTCGCAATGGTCATCGTGCGGATGAGAAAGAAACCATGCGTCAATATGCGGTTTTCTGTTACCTGTTGCTTGCCTGAGATATTCAAGGAAATAATCCGTTTCAGTAATCATTCCGCCATCGATTACGATAACCTTTCCATCGTCTGTTGTGATGATAAAGCTGTCACCAATCGTGTCTGTTACCGATTTCAGCATATGGATTGCATTGACATTTTTTGTATTCTGCACACCCTCTGATTTCACTTCAAAAAAGATATCAATCTGATTCCATAGTTCAACAATTCTGTCAGCGATATTTTCAAAGAAGGATGTAAAACGGTTGATGAAATCATCTGCGGCGACGGTAGCGAGTTGTGTTGTTTTTGCTGCTGAAACAGGAAATGCCGATGTAAACAGCATGGCAAGCACTAAAATGAAACTGAGAATGGCTTTTCTTTTCATTTTTACAGACTCCTTTGTATGTTGTTAATTCAGATATAAGTTTATTGATTGAAATTATATCACACAATCATTCAAAAATCCACTTAAATAATTGACACATTTTTTAAAATATGTTATACTTGATATAAATTCCATATATTATTGGAGAGGATATTATGAATTCATTTTTTGCTTCGCTTTTAAGTGTTATAACAAGCGTTCTCATTGCTCTCGGGGTTATGCAACCTCCCGGACCAACTGTGGGATTTACAGACCTTGCGAACAGGGATTATAACTATGAAGCACAATACATACAGCCTGATGCATCAAAATATGTGAAAATTACCGTCCCTGATACCGGCTTCGATGTTTACGCTCCCACCGAAGGTAAGTCATCAGGCTACAGATATGGTGCATCAATTATTACAAATGCAGACGGCAGTATTGATATGTGGACTGCCGGACCCGGCGACAAAGATCAGTGGGACTGGATTTTTTACACTCATTCTCCCGATGGCGGTAAAAATTGGACAAAGGAACAGGTTGTGCTTACACCCACACCAGGTTCTGACGACTTTTATTCCTGCTGTGACCCCGGTGTTATAAAAATCGGTGAGTATTATTATATAGGCTACACATCAACCGTTAATTCAAAAGGCATTGAAAATAATGTTTTTGTTGCACGAAGCTTGAATCCTGCAGGTCCTTATGAAAAATGGAACGGAAACGGTTGGGGCGGCAAGCCTGAATCTATCGTTACATATAACGGTGATGTTACCACCTTCGGAGCAGGTGAGCCGAGCTTCATAGTTGTGAAGGATAAGCTTTACATTTACTACACATGGAAAGACGGCGCACTTAATCAGACAAGACTTTCCGTTGCAGATGCAACAGACGAAAACTGGCCAGCAACAATGGAATATCAAGGAGTGGCAATTAATCATGTTCTCCCCTCTGAAGATTCTTCCGACGTAAAATACATTGAAGATTACGGCAAATTTGTTGCAATAAACACTGTTAACAGGTTTTCAGAGGACAGTTCAATAGGTGTTTATATTTCAGATGACGGACTCAATTTTAAAATTTCCTGCTTTATGAAAGTCAACACAAGCCATTGTTGTCACAACGCAGGTATTTCATCAAGAGCAAACGGACACATTCTGCTTGAGGATGATGTTTTTATGGTGTATGCATACGGTGATATATGGGGCCTTTGGGCAACAAGAATGCATAAAGTGGACATTTCAATTATTAATTCTCCTGATTTGTATGAATATGATAACGGTACAAATGTAAAGACAGAAATAGCGTTCAGAGAAGCAATAGAGTACTTTGATCCGATTACTATAACTGTACGTCCTCATGAATATGAACTCGAATCGGGCAGAATCGGTGAATTTGTAAAAGTATTCAAAGTAAATGATGATCTCGAAAGAGAAAGAATTTATCTTAACATCAGATTCAGCGATTACGATGAAGATGTTATTTCTGTATACGGAACATATATCATCCCAAAATCGGCAGGTCAGACCTATGTAACAGCCGAGTGGAACGGTTACACATCAATATTCCTTGTAACCGTAAAATGATACGGATGATATATCAGAAAAGAGAATAAAAGCAAACAAGCCCACTGACAATGAGTCAACGGGCTTGTTTGCTTTTATTTTGATTTTTATTTGTTACAGCATAATTACAACAGAATCAGCTGAGAACCGTCTTTTGCAACAT
>JAXJVE010000172.1:0-2441 GCA_036308705.1 Acutalibacteraceae bacterium | reverse complement strand
TCTCTGAGCATAACATCATATTTCTTTTTACTCATAGCACGGCGGACGATATCAGCTCTGCCATAGGAATAACCGGCAAGCTCACGGCAAATCTGCATTACCTGCTCCTGATAAACCATACATCCGTAAGTAACATCAAGAATATTTTTAAGCTGCGGAACTTTATATTTGATTTTATCGGGGTTATGACGGTTTTCGATATAAGCAGGGATTGAATCCATCGGGCCGGGCCTGTAAAGCGAAATAACCGCAATCAGGTCCTCAAGGCTTTCGGGCTTCAACTGTGAAAGAACACTTCTCATTCCTGCAGATTCAAACTGAAACACACCTTCTGTTTGTGCCGAGCACATCATATCATAAACCGCTTTATCATCAATATCTATATTATCAACACAAAAATCCGGATGATTTTTTTTGATCATTTTTTCAGCAGATTTGATAACTGTAAGAGTTCTGAGACCAAGAAAGTCCATTTTTAAAAGACCAAGCTCTTCAAGCGTAGTCATAGGAAACTGAGTCACAACAGCCTCATCGTTTCTCGCAAGCGGAACGTATGAAACAACGGGGTCGTGTGTAATAACAACGCCTGCTGCATGAGTTGAAGCATGACGAGGCATGCCTTCAACTTTTTTTGCCATATCAATAAGCTCTTTTATATCATTATCGCTCTCATATAACGCTTTGAATTCCGATGAACGTTTCAACGCTCTTTCTATCGTTATGTTAAGCTCATTAGGAACTTGTTTTGATACATTATCCACAACGGCATAAGGCATTCCGAGAGCTCGTCCAACATCACGGATAGCCGCTTTTGCCGCAAGAGTACCGAACGTTACAATCTGAGCAACGTGATCCGCACCGTATTTTTCAATAACATAATCAATGACTTCGCCTCTTCTTTCAAAACAGAAATCGACATCGAAGTCAGGCATACTTACTCTTTCAGGATTAAGAAAACGTTCAAAAAGCAAACTGTATTTCATCGGATCAATACCGGTAATGCCTATGCAATAAGCACATATGCTTGCTGCACCAGAGCCTCTGCCGGGGCCTACCGGAATACCCACATCTTTTGCATGTTTAATAAAGTCATGGACTATAAGATAATAGTCAACATAACCCATTTTATTTATAACTTCAAGCTCATAATTGAGCCTGTCCACATATTCTTCAGGCGGATTTTCGCCGTATCGTTCTTTCAGACCTTTATTACAAAGATAAGAAAACCATTCAAAATGTCCGTACCCTTCAGGTACATCAAAATGCGGAAGTTTTGTGTTGCCGAATTCAAATTCAACATTGCATTTCTCAGCAATTTTTACTGTATTTTCAACTGCTTCGGGACATTGCGAAAATGCTTCAAGCATTTCTTCTTCACTCTTAAGATAAAATTCCTGTGTCCCGAATTCAAGCCCCGTATCTTCACCAACTGTATGATTGGTCTGAATACATATAAGAACTTGCTGCATTTTTGCATCATCTTTGTCAACATAATGTGCATCATTTGTTGCTGCAAGCGGAATATCAAGTTCTCGAGATAATCTTATTAAATCGGGATTAATCTGAAGCTGTTCATCCAGACCGTGATTCTGAATCTCAAGATAATAATTCTCTTTTCCAAATGTATCACTGTACCATTTTGCAACATTCTTCGCTTCTTCATAGTCATTATGCTGCAAAGCTCTTGCAACTTCACCCGCAAGGCATCCCGAAAGCGCAATAAGACCTTCGTGATATTTTTCAAGAATATCCCTGTCAACTCTCGGCTTTGTGTAAAATCCGTTTACCCAGCCTTCCGAAACGAGCTTTATAAGATTCTTATAACCTTCATTATTCTTGCAAAGAAGAACAAGATGATATCTTTCATTGTCTATACCGTGTACCTTATCAAATCTTGTTCTCGGAGCAACATAAACTTCACAACCGATAACAGGTTTTATTCCTTTTTTAATTGCTGCTTTATAAAAATCAATAACACCGTACATTACACCGTGATCAGTTATGGCAACAGAAGTCTGACCCATACTCTTGATTTTATCAAGCATAGGTTCAATTCTGCAAGCACCGTCAAGCAGACTGTATTCACTGTGTACATGTAAATGAGTGAAGGACATTTTTATTCTCCGTTCTTCATTTTTTCAGCTATATTGACAATTCTGTTTAATCTGTGATTAATTCCCGAACGGGAAATGGGCTCGTCAAGAAGTTTACCAAGTTCACTGAGGCTTGCTTCCTGATTTTCAAGACGTAATTCAGCTATTTTCTGAAGATTTTCAGGCAGTGCAGAAATTCCCGATTTACTTTTTATATATTCAATGGCTTCAATCTGAATATTTGCAGCATCAACTGTTTTACCGATATTTGACATTTCAAAATTAAGTTTTCTGTTAACTTTGTTTTTGACATCTTTTTCAATCTTTATACCCATAACATATAAAGAT
>JAXJVE010000171.1:0-5536 GCA_036308705.1 Acutalibacteraceae bacterium | reverse complement strand
ATGCGAACCTACACGCTTCATTTCAATACCGACCTGCTCATAAAGTTCTTCTACAAGCTGAATGTTCCACGAGCAAGCAAGAGAGGTTGCAACGGGAAGAAGCGATGCACCTTCGTTTATTCTTATACCCGAGGGGCCGTCTGTTGTTGTAACTGCAGGGATTCCCTTATCTCTCATTGATTTGAGCACGCCGCCGAAAGTACCCGCATTACCTGCCGCACCGAGGGGGCTGTTCATAACATAATCTCCCCTGCTGATTGCTTCAAGTTCGGTGTTATCAAGCTGTGCAACAAAATCCGCCATTGATACCTTACCGTCTTTTACATCGGCAAGTTTATAGCCTTTATCACCCGTCTGCGGGGTTGCTTCGGGAAGATTTGAAAGAATGATATCTTTGAGATTATATTTTGCAACAGGTACGGTTTCGTAAATCTTTTTGCCGTCAATAACCTTAAGTCGCTTGAAAGCACAATCGGGATTAACCGCAGATGTCTGCGAAAGTCTTTTTACGGTTTCGCCCTTCTCCTGTTCATAGGTGCAGCAAAGCTTCGCAGAGCGTACATCCGTGCCGATATAAACATTATATATACCCTTTTCAAGAATATATGAGAAAGTTTCTTCATCATCATAAGATGCCATATCCGCAATATTAAGAGTAAGTGTAAGATTTTCGGATTCATCGGGAAGAAGCTCTTTTGTTTTGCCGAATGAAGCAAGTACCCTTGAAGGCTTGCCGAGTTTACCGCAAGGAGCTTCATAATAAAGCTGAACAACCTCTTTGCCCGCATATTTGCCGATATTCTTAACATCAAGCGAAACGGTAATCTTACCGTCAGCACAAGCACAGTTTATGTTACCGAGCGAAAATTCTGTATAGCCAAGACCGAAGCCGAAAGGATAGATTACCCTGTCTTTGGCAAAGGTTTCAAATCCTCTGTAACCAACATAGATATCTTCGGCATAGTTGTTGAATTTTCTGTCACCGAAATCACTGCTGCCGGGATAATCCTCATAGCTTTTTGCAATTGTATCCGTAAGTTTGCCGCTCGGATACGAATCGCCCGAAAGCACGTCGGCTATTGCATTACCGCTTTCCATACCCGACTGCCATACATAGAGTATTGCAGAAATTTTATCGCCGTAAGCATCAATCTCAGCCATATCCATAATGCTGCCACAGTTGAGAAGTACAATAACTTTATCAAAAGCTGTTGTAACAGAATCAAGCACCTGCTTTTCGATATCGGTGAGGTAATAACTGCCTTTTTCGAGCTTGTTTTCTCTGTCTTCGCCCGCAGACCTGCCTATAACAACTATGGCTGTATCGGACATTGATGCAGCACTTTTTGCCATTGATAAATCAACGGGCATTTCGTCGTAACACATAGGCCAGTTACCCCAGAAGCCGTCATCAACGGGATTCTGTTTGCCCCAATTCACATAAGCGGTTGCAAGAAGTTCGTTATAATTAATTTTACCGTTGTTGCGGATACCGTCCATAAGGCTGACTTTATACGGTGCTTTTACATCACCGCCCGAGCCGTAGCCTACATAAAAATAATCGTTCTGCACTCTGCCGAAAACCGAAACAGTTCTGTCGGGTGTTAAAGGAAGAACATTATCTTTATTTTTAAGCATAACTATACCTTCTGCACCAATCTTACGGCAAAGGTCAACTATTTTTTCATCGGGAACAAAGCTCTTGCCGAGCTGACCGTCAGAAGTACCCTGAGATGTGGTTGTGGTAACAAAATTAACCACCTTACCCACATATTTCATAACTTTCTTTTTAATAACGCTCATAATTTCACCGCCATATTAAAGTGATAAAACGTTGCAGATTATATCATAAATCTTTTTCATAAGGCCAAACAGATATCTGAAAATAAAAGGCATATCCTCAGCATTCCGGGGCATATCGTCTGTTGATGTTGCACCGCTGTATGTTTCGAGAACCGTTACGCCGAATGTTTTCATAAGAGTTTCGTTCGGCTTTTTGGTTTCGGTATATTCAACTGTCAGATTGCCGCTTTTTGTCTCGGTTGCCGAAACGGTAATATTTGTACTTTCGCCCGGCATAAGACCGATTTTACCGTTGAAATCGGGATTAACGGCAGCGTTGTCACAGCTTACCGAATTGATTATAACGGGATTTTCTTTTGAAACATTAGTCAATACAAGAGTATATTCATCTCTGCCGTCTTCAAGAAGAAGAAAATTATTATTCGTATTGACAAATCTCATCGAGAGATCCGATGTGGGCGATTCACTCTGAATAAACTGAGGGAATTCATACGATGAATAAGCATCTTTTATATTATCGGTATAAAGAAGCTCTTCAAGAAGTGCAAGCGATCTCGGGCACCATTCAGCCTGACCGTGGAAAAGACCTTCAAAAATCCATGTTCTGTGGGGCCAGTAGCCTGCAGAAATATCAACGGTTCTGTTGGGCGAAATACTGTTTTTGCCGTTATCAACCGCCTGAACATAATCAGCGGGGAATGTTTCACCGTAGGGAGCACAGATTGCACCGCAGGAATATTCCATATCAACAATCGAATCCGAATATGTATCTGTATCGGTAACAATATCAAAGCCCGTACAAGCTTTAATTGAAATAACGCTTCCGTGAGCGGTTGCGTTTTCAAATGTTTCGGTTATGTTGCTCATAAATCCGTTATGGAAATTGCGGACAGCTTCAATAACCTTTGCGTTTTCTTCTTCGTCAAGAAGAACCTCAGCTCTTTCTTCAAACATATCAACGGGCACCATCTGCCAGAATGCAATACACGGAAGAATTGCCGGCATAATACAGTCAAGCTTACCGATATCTATTGCACCGAGAACAAAGTCTGTTTCGAGAACAGATGAAAGTCCTGTCAGGTCAAGTTCAACATGAAGAACATCGCTCACAAGCGAGAGTATCACAGGGAAGTTGAGGTTAGTTCTGCCGGGAGTAAGAAGGTCGGCAACAAATGTTGAACCGCCCAAAACAGGAGTATCAAAAATAACTTTATCAGTCTGTTCAAGTTCAGCATATTTATAAAGATACTGACCAACAACAAGACAGCCCTGACTGATTGAATAAACACTTACTTTATCCGCACCTGTCATTTCAAGAACATCATCAATATACTCTTTGAATTCATCGGCAACAAGGTCATAATCCTCACGCCAGTCATACATAAAATTGAACACATTCTCTTCGCCTATACGGTCTGCAATTGACTCCATATCAAGAAATTCGGAGCCTGTATAAGGAACATACTTGAGCATATCCTGTTCTCTGAAAGCTTTGAGCGATGTATTCTCGGCACCGCTGATAATCGGCTCAACATCATAAGTTGATGTACCGTCGGGATTGACTTTTATGTTATCCATTATTCTTGAAACAATCGCCGCAAGCTGAACAACATAGCCTTCATCCTGAAGCCAGATTTCAAGTTCGCTGAGTGCTTTTTCGAGCGTTAAATCTTCGTTGATACCAAGAGCATCAAGAAGTGCATCGCCCGAAGGCGGAAAAACCGCTTTATCGTCTTTTACAAGAGCTGTTGCACCGAAGCCCGAAACAAGAATAACAGGGGTTACTTCTTTTGCAAACGCAAACGGCATTGCCGCAAAAATTATTACAAAAGATAAAATTATTGCTGTAAGTTTTTTCATCATATTTTCTCCCGCTTAAATTTCAAACTGCTTTCTGTCGGCAGTGATAATTCCGTCGTTAACATTCAGACGGCAAATTCTTGCATTACTTCTGTCGCCCTCAAGTCCGTCATCTTCGGCATTTCTTGCGTGATAAATCGCATACCATTCGCCGTTATGCTTAATCATTGAGTGATGACCCGTACCCTCTTCCCATTCATTGCTGTTAAGAACGGGAGCGTAAGTTTTGTCATCGGGATATTTTTCAAACTTTATTTTGGTGAGGTCTGTCTCATCGGTTTTTGCTCTTGCATAGCCGATAAAATATTTTTCGTTTTCATAACAGGCACCGCTGTACATAACATACTGCCAGTCGCCTTCTTTAAAATAAAACGCACCTTCGATGGTATGCCAATGAGTTCCCTTCTGATATCTGTCCCTGCGGTAAATCTCTTCATCAATTGAAGCTGTAACAACGGGAACGGGCTTACCTTCAACCTTTTCGGGAGTTATAAGTCTGTCAACGCAGATATATGTACCTATTCTTTCGCCCTCAAAAGTATTTGTTGAATAGAAGATAAACAGTCCGTTTTCATTTTTTACAACGTGTGAATCAATCGAAAAAGGATGAAGAAGCTGTTTGGCGTTTTCAAAAGGTCCGAGGGGATTTTTGCTTGACGAAACAAACATAGCCTGATGATGTCCGCCCTCATCGGGAATATCCTTTTCATATTCAAACGAACAATACATATAAAATACGCCGTCAAGTTCAATTACGGAAGGTGCCCAATAGTTATAAACATCGGGGTCATCATATTCAAACACTTTGCCTTCAAAGTTCCATTTTCCGAGAAGTTCATCGGATGAATAGGCATAAACACCGTCACTGCCTGTTGTGTAGATATAGAACTTTCCGTCAGTTTCAAGAATGAACGGATCTGCCTGACCGATATACTTTTCTTTATTGATTTCAAGAAGCTGCATAATAATTACTCCTCAATAATATAGTCTATCGCAACGCTGCTTTCTCTCACGGCGTGCATATGGGTTTTAACAACAGAGCAATGATAAGGGTCGTTCTGATAATCCTCAAGAGCCTTTGCATCATCAAGAACAACTTCAAGAATAAGGTCATACGAACGCTCGGAATGAAGAAAATCAATTCCTACATTTATATCTCTGAGCTGAGGTACGTTTCCCTTCATTGAAAGAAGAACTTCTTTTGCCTTTTCACACTCTGCAAGGCTGTTATCTTTAAATTTAAAGCAAACAATATGTTTAATCACAAAACATCTCTCCATTATAAAAATTACAGTATATTTTATCATAATTTGTTGTTTTTTTCAAGATTTTATAAAGAAAAATCCCGCTGCACAATGCAACGGGATTAAATGATTTATTTAGCTTTTGACTCACAGTAAATGCAGCGGTAAGTTTTTGTTTCTGCATTTGTGAGCTTGAAGATGTGAGGTAAATCCTGCTCAACAGTAGTGATACAGCGGGGATTTTTGCACTTCACAACATCTTTTATCTGATTTGGAAGAGTAAGATTCTTTTTTTCGCAAAGAACTTCGTTTTTAATGATATTAACGGTAATATTGGGGTCAATATAGCCAAGCACATCAAGGTCAACTTCCATCTCAGAGTCAATTTTTATAATATCCTTGCGACCCATTTTTTTGCTGGCGACATTTTTGATAATCGCAACAGTACAGTCAAGCTTATCAAGTTCAAGATGGTTATAAACTTCCATACTTCCGCCGGCTTTTATATGGTCGATAACAACGCCGTTTTTGATAGAATCAATATGCATTTATTCAACCTCCAACAGTTTAAGAATAAGAGCCATACGGATGAATTTGCCGTTGAGCACCTGTCTGAAATAGCAGGCTCT
>JAXJVE010000170.1:0-1832 GCA_036308705.1 Acutalibacteraceae bacterium | reverse complement strand
TTGAGGAATCAAGCGGAGAGGTCAGCGTTGTTTATAAACGCAATGACGGTGGATACGGTCTTATCACACCTGATGTTGAATAGAATATAAGGTCCGAATTACTTGAGTGAATTTTCGGCGGGAATCGTATTCTCGGTTCCCGCCGTTTTTTATGGTAACTGCTGTTGCCGTGAGATACAGGAGATTTTTTATGAATATTAATTTTGTTATTCCCTGTCTTTTGGGAATGGAATCGCTTATAGCGGGCGAGCTTAAAGACCTCGGTGCAGAAAATGTTCTTGCCGAAAACGGCAGAGTGCTTTTCAGCGGTGATGAAAATATACTCGCACGAGTCAATATCTGTTCCCGTTTTGCCGAAAGAGTGCAGATTCTTGTAGGTTCTTTTGAAGCAAGAAGCTTTGAAGAACTGTTTCAGGGAGCAAAAGCACTTGCGTGGGAAGAATGGATAGGTTCGCTTGATGCATTCCCTGTTAAAGGTTATTCAATAAATTCAACCCTTTTCAGCACCCGTGACTGCCAGGCGATTATCAAAAAAGCGGTTGTTGAAAGGCTTAAATCAAAATATAAAATCGAGTGGTTTGAAGAAACAGGCCCCGTTCATCAGATTCAGTTTTCAATTATGAAGGACAAGGTGTCAATGCTTATAGATACCTCGGGTATGGGTCTTCACAAAAGAGGATACCGTCTTGATGCAAATGATGCACCGATCAAAGAAACTCTTGCGGCAGCTCTTTGCAGCCTTTCGCATCTCAGACCCTATCATAAGCTTTATGACCCTATGTGCGGTTCGGGAACAATTCTTATTGAAGGAGCTATGATGGCGGCTAATATGGCACCGGGTATCAACCGCAGATTTTCTGCCGAACGTTTCGGTGTTATCAACAGAAATGTCTGGGAAGAAGAGAGAGAAAGAGCAAAAAGCCTTGTAAGACCTATTGATGATTTTATGGCTTACGGCTCCGATATTGATAAAAGAGCACTTGAACTTGCAAAGGTCAATGCGGAAAGAGCAGGAGTAGGTTCAAAAATTCAGTTTAAGGTTGCCGATGTTGCATCGTTCAGGCCTGAAACCGAAAGAGGTACTCTTATCTGCAATCCGCCATACGGCGAAAGACTTCTCAGCCTTAATGAGTGCGAAGAAATTTATAAATCAATGGGTAAGGCTTTTGAGCAGAAAAAAGGCTGGTCATACAGTATTATCAGCCCCGATGAAGAGTTTGAAAAAGCATTCGGACGAAAAGCGGATAAACGCAGAAAGCTTTATAACGGTATGATCAAATGTCAGCTGTTTATGTATTATAAATAAAACGGGAAGAGGTAAGAGATATGAAACACATTTTTGTTATTAATCCTGCTGCAGGTCAGGGAAAATCACTGAATTTTATCAAACCCAAAATTGAAGAGGTTTGTGCAAAATATTCTCTTGATTATGAAATTCATATCACCGAAAAGCAGGGTGAAGGAATTGAATATGTTAAAAACAGAGCTGCATCAGGTGAAGAAATCCGCTTCTATGCCTGCGGCGGTGACGGTACTCTTTATGATGTTGTAAACGGTGCTTTCGGCTATAAAAATGTTCAGGTTGCTGTTATTCCTCTCGGCTCGGGTAACGATTTTATCCGCCTTTTCGGTACAAAAGAAGAGTTCCTTGTGCTTGATGATGTTGTTAATGGTGTACCCGTTGAGTTTGATGTTATCAAATGCGGTGACGAAATTGCAATTAACCAGTGTTCAATGGGTATGGATGCAGAGGTTTGTGCAATGCAGGGCAAAATCAAAAAGCTTCCTCTCGTAACAGGCGAAGGTGCATATTATATCGGTTGCCTTTATGC
>JAXJVE010000169.1:0-1236 GCA_036308705.1 Acutalibacteraceae bacterium | reverse complement strand
GTGTAGAATATGGTAAGGTCCGTTTCGTCGCTGCCCGTAACATCAATTTTTTCAAAGGCTTTTTCCCATTCTGCCAAAGCATTTTCAGCGGTTTTATCAAAATCAAAACCGTCACATTCGGTTGCAAGGTTATTTCGTGCACCGTCAAGGTCAACATAAGAAATGCCGCATCTTATAAGCAGAGGATTCTGAAGCTTATCGCCGAAATACGCAACAAGACCCGCATCTTCATTCTCAAATTTACTGAGATTTTCCTCTGCAAATTCTTCGTTTGAGAAGAAGCGGAGTTTATCAGCGGGCTGAGAAAGTTCAAGAGCAAAATAAAGGTCATACGAAATATTGCCGTGTCCCCTGCCGAAGCCGCCGCCTGCAGGAGTACAGTGTATTGAGCCTTCAATACGGCTGTTATTTATTATTTCGATTTTCTCAAAATCCGCCTTACCGCCGATTCTTCGCGAAAAATTGAAGATAACTCTTGCATCGTCGGTTTGGGGATAGGTAAATCTGAGCATACCTGTACGGTGGGTAACGGTTGTTTCGGCAAGTATGCCGTAGCGTTCAAGCAAAACGGAATAATAACCCGCATTTGCCTTTTCATTCTCGTGTGAAAAAGCGGATTTCCAACCTTCTTTGCCTTTGTTGAACGGTACTTCTTCGTTGCTTCCGCTTCGCAGGTCGGTTTCACCGATAACGGGCATAACCTGAAGATTACCGAGGTCACCGTACCAACCGATACCGCTCATATGATTGAAGCTGAAGCCTTCAATAGTTTTGTGGCAATAGTTGTAGCCTGTGCCGTTATCTCCGCCCGTTACCGTATCTGGCGAAAGCTGAACCATGCCGCCGGGCACACAGGCACCGGGGTGAGTTTTTCCGCCGCCGTGAAAACTTTCAGCCTGTTCATCGCCGACGGTACCCGTCATAGGGTCAACATATTTTGCTTTTTTTATTTCCATAAATATCACCGATTATTTCAAAAGGGTCGCCCGAGAAAGACGACCCGTATTATTTAAAACTGAGGAATTTCGATAGGCATACCGCCCTGAACTGCAGATTCATGAGCAAGAATACCGGGAAGTGACATATTGATTGCAAAATCAACGTCAAGAATGGGCTTTTTGCCTTCAACAAGGCAGTTGATGAAATCCTTGACCATCTTTGCATCTGCACCGCCGTGACCGCTTGAATCTTCGCCTTCGTAGCAAGTGGTAACGGGAATATCAATTTTTGAATTTG
>JAXJVE010000168.1:0-5107 GCA_036308705.1 Acutalibacteraceae bacterium | reverse complement strand
ATATAAGCGAGTTTTATCGTGAGGTTTCAAATCAAGCTTATACAATCAGATTCAAAGATGTTCCTGTTGATTATATTGATGGTCTGGTTGAGAGGGGTCAGCTTTATCTTTTTCAGATTTATAACAAGGATTTTTCAGCTCATAGCAAGGGTACGCCTAATCTTCATACTCTTTATTTCAAAATGTTGTTTGATGAAAGAAATCTTTCAGATGTTGTTTTTAAACTTAACGGACAGTCGGAAATGTTCTATCGTGAGGCAAGTATAAATAAGGATGAAATGATTATTCATCCTGCCAATCAGCCGATTGATAATAAGAATCCCGAAAGTAGCAATAAAAAAGCGTTTTTCACTTACGATATAGTTAAAGACAAACGTTTCACAAAACGTCAGTTTCTGCTTCATATGCCTATCACAATTAATTATAAGGCTGACGGTAAAGAGATTATTAACGATGATGTCCGTAAGGCTATAAAACACTCTGACAAAACTCATATTATTGGTATTGACCGTGGTGAAAGAAATCTGTTGTATATTTGTGTTATCGACAGCGACGGCAACATTGTTGAACAAAAATCACTGAATGAAATTTTCGCTTCCACCGGTCAGCGTGTTGATTATCACAAACTTCTTGATAAAAAAGAGGGCGAAAGAGATAAAGCACGCAAAAACTGGAGCACAATAGAGAATATTAAAGAACTCAAAGAGGGCTATCTGAGTCAGGTTGTTCACGAAATATGCAAACTTGTTGTTAAATATAATGCATTGGTTGCTCTGGAAGACCTTAATTTTGGGTTCAAAAAAGGCAGGTTCAAGGTTGAAAAGCAGGTTTATCAGAAGTTTGAAAATATGCTTATTCAAAAACTTAATTACCTTGCCGATAAAAACATTGATCCCAACGAAGACGGCGGTTTGCTCAAAGCATATCAGTTGACAAATTGTTATAAAGGTGTCAGCAGGGGAAAGCAGAATGGTATTATTTTCTATGTGCCTGCTTATCTCACAAGTAAAATTGACCCCACAACAGGATTTGTAGACCTTCTTAAACCTAAATATACCAATGTTTCTGATTCGGTTTCATTTTTTGAACGTTTTGATGACATTGTTTTCAATTCATCAGAGAATATTTTTGAATTTAAGCTCGACTATACCAAATTCCCGAGAACAGATTCATCTTTTGTTAAGAAATGGACACTTTTCAGCAACGGCGAAAGAATTATGACGTTCAGAAACAGTCTTAAAAACAATGAATGGGATAACAAAACGGTTGTGCTCACCGATGAGTTCAAATCTCTTTTCGAAAAATACGGAATTGATTACACTTCAGCTTTGAAGAAATCAATTGTTGAAAACGGTGATAAGAATTTCCATAAGGAGCTTATTAGACTTGTTTCTCTTATGCTTCAGATGCGAAACAGTGAAACCGGCAACTTTGATGTTGATTATCTCATTTCACCCGTCAAAAACAGCAGCGGCGGTTTTTATGACAGCAGATGTTGTATGGATAATCTTCCTCAGAACGCGGATGCAAATGGTGCGTATAATATTGCTCGAAAAGCACTTTGGGCAGTTGGAGTAATGAAAAATACGCCTGATGAAGGTCTGATGAAAGCGAATCTTGCAATTTCAAATGCAGATTGGCTTGGCTATGCTCAAAACGAAGATAAGGATTTGTTAATAGTAAATCAATATTGCAACCCTGAGTCTTAATTGGTATAATTTGGTTCATGAAAGGATTTATTAATTGAATGGGCAAGCTTTTTTGTGGGATTTATATAAATGTTGATTTGTCATTGTGTGCAATATAACAAGACAAGGATTAATAAATCCTTCTAATTTCTACTTTTGTAGATAGCTCGTCAACATTGGTTACAGCCGAGATTAATAAATCCTTCTAATTTCTACTTTTGTAGATAGGCAAAATGGTCACAGCGTTGTGGTGATTAATAAATCCTTTTAATTTCTACTTTCGTAGATCCGACCGCCTCGCTCAAAACCTTTAGAGATTAATAAATCCTTTTAATTTCTACTTTTGTAGATATGAAAGAATTTCTTTTTCAAGCGTTATTAATAAATCCTTCTAATTTCTACTTTTGTAGATCTCCAATCATTCATGCCAGCCGCGGCGATTAATAAACCCTTTTAATTTCTACTTTTGTAGATAAGGTGTCCTAATGCGTTCATGGTGTCGATTAATAAATCTTTTTAATTTTATCAAAGCTCTTCTGTTACCGCAGGGGAGCTTTGTTTGACATTAAATTCAAATGCATATATAATAGTGTCAGATACAAATCAATAAAGGTGAACTATGAAAATTATAATTGATGCAGATGCGTGTCCTGTTGTTGACATTGCTGTTGGCATAGCCAAAGAGCGCAATCTTGAATGCATACTCGTTTGTGACAACACTCATTTTATACAGAAAGATGGAGCTGAAACCATTGTTGTTGACAAGGGTGCGGATTCTGCTGATTGTAAGATTGCAAACCTTACCGAAAAAGGTGATGTGATAATCACTCAGGATTACGGGCTTGCGGCTTTAGTGCTTGGAAAAGGCGGTAAAGCGCTTAATCAGAACGGACTGATATATTCTGATACAAATATCGAAAACCTGCTTTTCACCCGTTTTATCGGCAAGAAAGAGCGTATGGCAGGCAACAGAACCAAAGGACCAAAAAAGAGAACGGCACAGAATGATGCTGATTTCATAAAAGCATTCAACCTGTATCTTGACAGTTGATGATGTTGCATTTTTCTTTAAATTAATGATAGACATTTATTAACAATGGTGTTATTCTATAAACTATAAAGATATATAACGAAATATTTATCGTTAATTAACAAAGGGTGTGATACTGTGTCTGATGTTTTGTTCCTTGGCAATGGGATAAACAGAGCTTTCAACGGCGATTCTTGGGAAACACTCATAGATAAAATAGCTGCTGAATATAAGTCGGGATTCACCAAGGCCGATGTCAAAGTCTTACCTTTCACTATGCAGGTTGTTGCTCTCTCAGGTGACAGAGTGGATAAAGCAATGAAAATGATATCTGCCGATATGGATTTTGTTAACAACGATGAGCAGAATGTTTTCCTTCAAAAAATTTCAGCATTACCTGTTGAAAACATAATAACTGCCAATTATACATTTGAACTTGAACAGGCATGCGGAGTTAAACCGAGTCTTCATAATTACAGAAAAACACGTAAATTTACGAAAGAATGCAAGAAAAAAGATGCTGATTTCGGTTTGTTTAAGTTTTATCAACCAAATGAAACTGAAAAGAAGATATGGCATATTCACGGCGATATCACAAAACCGTCGACGGTAATAATGGGTAACTATTATTACGGAAAACTTTTGAGCGAAATTCAGAAATATACATCAGGGTTTATCAGACGGTATAAAACGCTGAAAAAGCAAGTATTTGAAATTGAAGAGCAAAGTTGGGTTGATTCGTTTTTGACAAAGAACGTACATATTCTCGGATTTGGGCTTGACACAAGTGAAGCGGATATATGGTGGTTGATTGGATGCAAAAAGCGAAATTTTCCTGACACCAAAATCTTTTATTATGAACCCGAAGAAAAGATAAGCAAAGGTAAAAAAGCCTTATTGCGTGCTTATGATATTGAAATAATTGATGATATTCCCTTCAACGGAGAATATAAGCGTTTTTACGTCAATGCAATTGAAGAAATAAACAAAAAAATTACTAATGGAGGAATTGAGCAATGAAAACATTCAAGAAATTTCTTGCAACAGTTTTATGCGTTGTAATGGTATTTGGTTCTGTACCTCTTGCAGGGTTTGTGGGACTTGAATTACCGTCATTTATAGGGGTTTTTACCACAAAAGCTCAGGCGGCAACAGAGGGATATTATACATATTCTGTATCCGACGGTGAGGCAACGATAACTGATGTTGATACATCAATCAGTGGTGATATTGTTATTCCGTCAGCACTTGGAGGATATCCGGTAACAAGTCTCGGCGATAGAGCATTCTATAATTGCTCAAATCTTACAAGTGTAACAATCGGTAATGGCATAAAAAGTATAGGCGATGAAACGTTTTGCTATTGTAATAACTTAAAAAACATCATAATTCCTGACAGTGTAACAACCATTGGCGATAGTGCATTTTATGATTGTTTGTACCTTACAAGCGTAACATTTGGCAACAATGTAACAAGTATTGGTAATTATGCATTTTCGGGTTGTGACAGACTTACGAGCATCACAATTCCTGACAACGTAATAAGCATTGGTAATGCGCCGTTCGAATATTGCGTCAGACTTACAAGCATAACTGTTGCTCCAGAAAATACTATGTATTCAAGTGACGAATACGGTGTGTTATATAATAAAAATAGAACAGATTTAATACAATATCCGGTCGGAAATACGAGAACAAGCTACACAATCCCCGATGGTGTAACAAACATAGGCGATTGGGCATTCTCCGGTTGTGAAAGTCTTACAGAAATAATAATCTCTGATAGTGTAACAAACATATGCGATGATGCTTTTTATGGATGCAGTAGCCTCACTAACATAACAATCCCTGATGGCGTTATAAGTAGTGGTAGTGGAGCTTTCAAATTTTGCTCAAGCCTCACAATTTTAACAATCCCTGACAGTGTAACAAGCATAGGTTCTTCAGTGGTTTTTTACACTCCAATTTATGACGACGCTTCAAAGTGGGAGAATGGTGTTCTTTATATTGACAATCATTTGATAGATGTAGCAGATACTAAAACTGAGGGATATACTATATCTGGTAAATATAATATTAAGGCCGGAACAAAATCAATTGCTGCTGGTGCATTTTATAACTGCTCCTACATTACAGAAATAACAATTCCAGATAGTGTGGTAAACATCGGAGGTAGTTCTTTCTCCGATTGTTCCAAACTCGCAAGTATAAAAATTCCCGACAGCGTAACAAGTCTCGGCGATGGAGTGTTCTATAAATGCTCAAATCTTACAAGCATCACAATCCCTGACAAAGTAACAAGCATCGGCGATGATGCGTTTTATGGATGTTATAAACTTACAAGTATCACAATTCCTGACAATGTAATAAGCATCGGCGATAGTGCGTT
>JAXJVE010000167.1:0-3175 GCA_036308705.1 Acutalibacteraceae bacterium | reverse complement strand
GGTTGTCAGTACAAGCTGCCTTCTGAAAAAGCCGTCGCTTTTATCAAACATAGCCTGCAGGTCACCGTTACTGAAAGCAAGAAGTCTTGCATACATATATCCCTGATAGCTTTGCTTGTTCTTCTTTTCAAGGTCCATCTTTCCTTGTGCGGTCACAATGGATTTGACATAGTTTGTATGCTTGAGCCCCTCCATACGAAGGTCATCATCTATACACAGCAGAATATGCTCAAGATCTGCTCTTGCAAATCTGTTCTCTGAAATTTTGCCTATACTTCCGTCCTTCATATTGCTGCCGAAAAGTGTTGTCATAACAGCACCTATCTGCGATTTACCTTCACCGCCATTGCCTTTGATAACCATCATTCGCTGACCTTTATTGCTCGGTATAAGGCAATAGCCTATGAACTCCTGAAGCGTGGGTATGTCCTCTGGATGCAGAAGCTCACTGAGAAAAGACAGCCATCGTTCAGGCTTCGGTGCATAAGGATTGTACCTTACAGGAAGCCTTGTTCGTACAACACTTTCTTTGATATCGACAAAACAACCGTTAAAATAAAGTGTGCCGTCTTCAAGGTGTATTCTGTCTGTTTCGGGTGCAAAGGTTTCATCAAGTGCTTCTATTTTCAAAAGCTCAACGATATTGGAAATTTTCTGAGGTACATTTGCTACAGCACAGATTTTCAGGTCATCGAACACCATTCTTTTAAGAGGTATTTCATCAACAACCCTGCCTTCGGTAGTAAAGAACGAACCGCCCGAGAAGATAATCTTATGCTTACTCAGAAACTCCTCACAGAATATTGCCTCGTTGATTATTTTTCCGTCTGCCCATGCAGGCCCCTCAACACCAAACTCGTCATTTGAAAATTTGTCATCTAAATTTTTACTCATTTCTTATTCCTCCTATCTTCGGCTTCCTATGTTTTACTCCTTTCATTTTATTTAACCTCCTTGCCGTCAGGTAGGTTAGTGTATGTATCTCTACTTATATACCGCACAAATTTTGATGTCTTGCTCACCATAAAGCAGAAAATATATATGAGATTTAAGCGGTTCCTCTGCGTACGTGCGTACAAGTGTACGTATGTACGCAGGAAAATGAAAAAACTTACTCTATATACAAATGGGAATTATGTGCCTTGAAATGTTCCTAATATTTTCAAGGTGGCTGTAGTATCCTTTATACAGGCGTCTGCCGTTTCACCCGAAATAGTTCCTGCTCCGGAATCTCACCGCAACGTCTTCACGCTCGCTTTTATAAGGTCATGGCGTAGTATCACTTTCGGACGGTCATTCAGTTGTCAAGGTGCACGGGGGAAATATCCCTCTAATTGGTAGGCATTTAGAAAGCTTGAAAAAACGACTTTTTCTTAAACTTTTTTATTTTCGTTAAAATTGCACAACAAAAAAGCCGTCACATAGACAGCACAAATAGCGGGAGGACATTTCATCCTCTCGCACAGTTTGCACTGAAACTATGTAACGGCTTAAAGTCTAAGCTCTGATTGTCCGTATGTTACCAACCGAGTATCGGACTATACTTTCTTCGGTCAGATAATATGTGTGGCATAAAGCCAATAAGTAAAAAATATGTGTTTCAGATTATATTTAGTTGTAGAGCAAATACATTATTTACCAACATATTATTATAGAGAATATTTGTTTACTTGTCAAGAACTTTTTCGAAAAAGAAAAGATGGTGTCGGTTTTCACCGACACCACGGAGATGTTTTTCTTATTCTATTAGTTGTTCCGATAATTCTTCAACATTGACATAAAGCCAATTCAAAAAGTTGTTTATGAGTTTTGCAATAGCTTTATAACTGTCAGGAATATCAGCAAGTTCATCAGGACGATAATTACACATACAGTGCCAATAATACAGAACATAAGG
This sequence comes from Acutalibacteraceae bacterium, assembly GCA_036308705.1. Lineage (GTDB taxonomy): Bacteria > Bacillota > Clostridia > Oscillospirales > Acutalibacteraceae > CAG-177. Next base: position 1,278 of record JAXJVE010000167.1, on the reverse strand, counting down.
CATTGTTTTTATATCATATTCTGTTAATGGGAACTTTTCTGTAAATTGCCTGATATATTTTTTCAGTCCGTCTGCATCAATTTCACCTTCAGCGCAAGTAGGACTCGAAAAGACATAAGATGTTATAACGTCCAAACAAATTGGTAACCGACACGCTGAACTCCAATCAACAACCGTGAAATCATTGTTATGTATAATTGCTTGACCTATGTGGTAATCACCGTGCGAATTGGCATAAGTCAGTTTTTTGGTGTTAATACGGAATTTTGAGATTCTTTTGAGATGACGGATTTGTTCTTCCCAAATTGAAACAACATTCATTTCTTTTGCTTTTTTCGCTCTGACAAGCTCTTTTTTATACTGCCATATTTTTCTGCGAACCGTTTTGGGTGAAAAGAAATCTTTGCCAAATCGTAATGATAATCCCTCGTAATCTTTCAACAATAATGCTGTCTGACCGAGAAAATCTGCTGATTTGATGATAAACCAATCAGGTGCAGTATTCACCGATAGTGATTCACCTTCAATAAACTGTTGAACGGTAAATTGAAACTCAGATGTTTTTACCACATAAGTATTATCTTTGCTTTTCAGAAATCTTGCAACTTTAAGTCCGTGATTATGAAGATACTCGGTAAGTTCACCCTCATTTTTTACATTTTCCATATATAGTGGCAGAAATTTAACTATGTATTTACCGACATCTGTGTTAATCAAATAAAGTTCAGTACCAAAATGCTTATCAAGAAGCTTTATATCAGACACTTTTAAATTAAAATTATTTTCTATTATATTTTTATTCACTGTTATTCCTCCAAATATTTATGTTAACAATATCTGAAAATGGGCGCAAAAATGCCGTAGAAAGTAACCCTCATTGGTGGGTACTTCCTACGGCTGATTTTGAGCATAAAAATAACACACCCTAAAGTGTGCTACAACCGAAAGTTATAGTATTCACGAAAGGTTACTTTAAAACGGCACAACAACATAGAGGCTTATGCCTCGATAATCGTATGCACCACATATTCAGTTTAAAATGCGATTACCTCATAAAAAACTTTCATACAATTGTTCTCCTTTCGGAATCTGCTTTTGCAGATTTATTTAAATGTATTGTAGCACAATCATTACGTTATTTCAATAGCTAAAAACAAAAATATAAAAAAGACCGCCCGAAGGCGGCCTTAAATTTGCTCTGTTATCTTGAATAGATTTTAAAATAATCAAGTATAGGCGGAATTTGCGATTCGTGAGCACAGATGCTGCGGTTTACGG
>JAXJVE010000166.1:0-1705 GCA_036308705.1 Acutalibacteraceae bacterium | reverse complement strand
CCCATAGCAATTTGTGCTACGTATACGTAACCGTAAGACATTGCAATTTCAGCAAGTGATTTTTTAGCAATTGCTTTACCTGCGGCTGCAAATTGTGCAACCTGACCGATGTTAGAAGCCTTTGAAGCCTGACCGCCGGTGTTAGAGTAAACTTCGGTATCGAATACCATGATGTTTACATCTTCACCTGCTGCAAGAACGTGGTCAACACCGCCGAAGCCGATGTCGTATGCCCAACCGTCGCCGCCGAAGATCCAAACTGACTTCTTAGCGAGGTATTCTTTGTTAGCGAGGATTTCCTTGCAAGTTGCACAATCGCAACCTTCAAGAGCTGCAACGAGAGCTTCTGTAGCTGTTGCGTTTGCTGCACCGTCGTTAACTGATGCAAGGTAAGCTGCTGCAGCTGCCTTGATTTCTTCAGTTGCACATTCTGCTGCTGCAACTTCTTCAACCTTAGCGATAAGGCTGTTGCGGATAGCGTTCTGACCAAGGTACATACCGTAACCGTGCTCAGCGTTATCTTCGAAGAGTGAGTTAGCCCAAGCGGGACCGTAACCCTTCTTGTTAACTGTGTAGGGTGATGTTGCTGCGGGGCCGCCCCAGATTGATGAACAACCTGTTGCGTTTGAAATGTACATTCTGTCGCCGAACATCTGAGTGATAAGGCGAGCATAAGCTGTTTCAGCACAACCTGCACATGAGCCTGAGAACTCAAGAAGAGGAGTCTTGTACTGGCTGCCGATAACGGTGTTGTCAGCAAGGTCAGCCTTAACTGTTACGTTCTCAACCATGTAATCGAATACGGGCTGCATAGCATCCTGGCTCTCTCTTGATACCATCTTGAGTGAGTTTGTGGGACATACGCCGATACATACGCCGCATCCCATACAATCGAGGGGAGAAACTGCGAGAGTATACTTATATGAATCCTTGCCCTTACCCTTCTTATCAACGATGATAGCGTTTGCGGGTGCTGCAGCTGCTTCTTCAGCTGTAAGAGCATAGGGTCTGATTGTTGCGTGGGGGCATACGTATGAGCACTTGTTACACTGAGCACAAGTTGAGCCGTCCCAAGCGGGAACCATAACTGCAACGCCTCTCTTTTCGTAAGCAGATGCGCCGTGCTCGAATGTACCGTCAGCGTGATCTACGAATGCTGAAACGGGAAGTGAGTCACCGTTCATAAGTGCAACGGGCTTCATGATGCCGTCAACCATCTTAACGAGCTTTTCTGCGCCCTTTGAAGCTTCGGGAGCTGCATCGTCAGTTGCGTTTGCCCATTCTGCGGGAACGTTGATCTTAACGTAAGCTGATGCACCTGCATCAATAGCTTTTTCGTTCATTTCAACGATTTCCTTACCCTTCTTCATGAACTTCTGAGCCTTTTCTTTCATGTAGCCGATTGCTTCCTCAGCGGGAAGAACCTTTGAAAGTGAGAAGAAAGCTGACTGAAGAACGGTGTTTGTTCTCTTGCCGAGACCGATCTGAGCTGCAAGGTCGATAGCGTTAACTGTGTAAAGCTGAACGTTGTTCTTAGCGATGTATCTCTTTGCCTCTGCGGGAAGCTTTTCAGCAAGTTCTTCCTCACTCCACTGGCAGTTGATGAGGTAAACGCCGCCGGGCTTAACATCGTTAACCATCTTGTAACCCTTTTCAACATATGAGGGGTTGTGGCAAGCTACGAAGTCTGCCTTGTTGATGTAGT
>JAXJVE010000165.1:0-4903 GCA_036308705.1 Acutalibacteraceae bacterium | reverse complement strand
CTTCATCAACCCAACCTGCGAAGGTGTAACCTTCTTTTTCAGGATCTGCGGGAGCTGCGATAGCTGTTTCGTAATCCTGAGTGATGGGATCAATTACTGTATCGCCTGTTTCAGCGAATGTGATTGTGTATTCGTTTGCATCCCACTGAGCTGTGAACTCAACATCAGTTGAAGGAACTGTTACATAATCAGCAGGAGTCTTGCCATCGGCATCAGCCCAACCTGTGAATGTGTAGCCGTCCTTTTCGGGATCTGCGGGAGCAACAAGTTCTGAACCGAATTCAACATTTTCAGTTGTTTCGTTTGTACCGTCATTCCATGTGATGTCATAGCTGTTAACATCCCATGTTGCAGTGATGGTCATATCTTCTGCAGGCATTGTTGAGGGAACAGCAATGTCCCAACCTGTGAAGGTATAGCCTTCCTTAACGGGATCAGCGGGAGCTGTAACTGTTGTGTTGAAGTCCTGAGTGATAGGATCAATTACGCTGTCGCCTGTTTCAGCGAAGGTAATTGTGTACTGATTGGGAGTCCAGATTGCGTAGTAAGTTGTACCGTTGAGAGGCATTGTTACGGGGAATGTTACAGCCTTAGCTGCATCTGTTTCGCCCTGTGTTTCTGCCCAACCGCCGAATGTGTAACCTGTCTTTGTTGTAACTGCTGCGGGAGCGTTAACTTCTGAGAGGTAATCTGCGGTTACGGAATCAATAGCTGTACCGCCGTCTGTATTGAATACGATGGTGTACTGCTTTTCATCCCACTGTGCAATATAGTCTGCATCAGCAACTGCTACGGTTGAAACGTTCTTATCCCAACCTGCAAATTCATAGCCTTCTCTTTCAGCTGTGGGAACTGCTACGGCTGCACCGTAATAGTAATCAGCTGATGCGTTACCGTTGAGAACGCCTTCGTTTGCATCGAATGTGATTGTGTAAAGCTCTCTTGCGTAGTAAACTTCAAGAACTGTTGTGCCATCGGCTGCAATAGTGCTCTTAAGAGTTGACTTTTCAGTATCTACGAAGAAACCTTCTGTTGTGTTTGTAACTGCTGTTACTTCAGCATTTGTTGTACCGGTTCTGTTATCAACCACGGGGTTAGCGAGGTCATAGTTGCCGGCTGTATCCATTGTGTAGTACTTAACGGTATAAGGTGTGTTTGTTGCTTCATCCCATTCAGCGGTGAATGTTACACCGTCAACGGGCATCTTGCCAACTTCGTTATCCCAACCTGCAAATACATAACCCTGTCTTGCGGGATCTTCGGGAGCAACGATCTGTGCACCGTATTCTGCTGTTACTGTTTTGGATACTGAATCGTCTGCCCACTTACCGCCGTTTGCATCAAAGATTGCATCGTAGCTGTTAACATCGTAAACAGCTGTGTAGGTAAGGTTCATTGCGGGCATAAATTCGTCAACTGCAGGTGTCCATTCTTTGAAGGTATAGCCTTCCTTAACGGGAGCTGCAGGAGCAGTGATTGCTGCGTTGTATTCATAGTTTTCAACGATATCAGCTTCGCCGTTATCGAGAACCCATGTTACTGTGTATTTGTTGATTTCCCATGTAGCGTTAAGCTCAACATCCTTTGCGGGCATTGTTGCGGGAACATCAACCTTGTTGCCTTCTGCATCTTCCCAGCCTGTGAAGGTGTAGCCTTCCTTAACGGGATCAGCGGGAGCAACGATTTCGGTACCGTAATCCTGAGTGATGGGGTCGATTGTTGAATCGCCTGTTTCACCGAATGTGATTGTGTACTGATTAATCTTGAATACTGCGTAGTATGTGAGGTCATTTGCGGGCATTGTTGCAAGAACTTCGCCTGCTTCTGTTGCGTTTTCAACATCTGACCAACCAAGGAATTCATAGCCTTCCTTAAGAGGATCGTATGTAACTTCAACATCCTGACCGAAAGCAACATCAAATGCATCCTGAACTTCGCCGTCAACGATCCATGTTACGGTGTATTCAGCGGGTTCAAAAGTTGCAACGTAGATTTTGCCTTCTTCATCCATTGTACCTACGAAGGGATCCCAACCTGTGAAGACATAGCCTTCTTTTTCGGGATCTGCAGGAGCATTGACAAGTGCATCATAAACGGTGGGAATTCTTGCGTATTCAACGCCGTCTACCATAAATACTGCGTCATAAGTACCTGCTGTGAGGTAATAATAGAGGTTAACGTCTGTTGCGGGCATTGTTGTGCCTGCAACGAATTCGTTTGCAAATGAAACGTCTGTGTAGGGAGCTGAAAGTGTATAACCTTCAGGAAGAGTATATGATACGGGAACGATTGAGATAACGTCGCCGTATGTTACATGACCTGTTGTTACCTTATCGAACTTCATGGTTTCATCATTAAGAACGTAGTAGTAAACGTTATAGGTCATTGAATCGAATACTGCATAGTATGCTGTATCCACTGTGGGATAATTTGCGGGAAGACCTGTAACCTTAGCACAGGTGGGATCTGTTGTCCAGCCGATGAACTTATGGCCTTCGTATGAAGGATCAGCGGGAACTTCAAAGGGATCGCCTGCGGTTACTGTCTTGTTGATGTTGGCTTCTTTATTGTTGAGAACAAATGTGATTTCAACATCGTCTGTCCAGAATGCTTTATAAGCTTCGTCTTCATAGGGGATTTCTGCGGGAAGTGAAACTATATCAGCTTCTGTGGGTTCAGCTACATCAGCGGGAACCCAACCCTTGAAGGTACAACCTGCTTTTGTGAGCTCAGGAACCTTGGTGTAGTTGATTTCATCACCGATAACGCCTTCAATTACATAATTGTTAACGTCAGCAGCAGCGAATTCACCGCCGTTTGCCTGAAGTGTAACCTTGCTGTTGATGGTTACGGGATAGCTCTTAACAGTTGTATTTGCTTCCCAAAGGTGCATACTCTTGGTATCTTCCTTTGCTCCGCCTTCCTCACCGAGAGGAATGTTGATATAAGCAAATACGCCTTCACCGGGATTCTTGATGGTGTCTTCTACAATGTAGAATTCGCCTTCGCCTGTTGCTGTATCCTTAACAGTAAGATCGAACTCGATGAACCACTGGTCACCGCTTACTTTCTTACTTGTTGTGGGATTGAACTCATATCTTACGGTTATTGTTTCGCTTGAATCAACGATAGCCTGAGTAAGATAGCCGTTTGAAACGAGCTTCTTTACAGTTGCGTTTGAATCATCAAGCTTAACGAATTCACCGTGCACGCCGTTGAGGTATGCTGAGCTTTCGGGGTCTGTGTTGGGAACAAGCTCTTCTTTGAAGTTGTATTCATAGCTGTCGCTGAAGAAATCGTTATCATAGAAGAGGATGATGTTACCTGAGTTGGTGTAGTATGAAGTATCCATAAAGAGTCTTGCCTTAACTTTTTCGCCGGGCTTAACTCTCTCTGTATAAATCCACTCACCTGTTGCGGGATCCTGTCTGTAAATCTTTGTGATGAATGTGAGGTTTTCGTCTGTGCCTGTTGTTGACTCCCAGACGGCCTCATATTCTGTTGTTGTTGCGGGGAATGCAGTAACGTCAGCTGCTGTGCTGTCGTCTGCGCCCTTTACTTTCCAACCTGCAAACTTGAAGTTCTGACGCTTGGGTTCTTCAACTGTGAGAGCATCGCCTGCGTCGCCTTCAGCATAGTATGTTGTTTCTGTGTTTGCGAACTCGCCAAGACCTGCATCGAATGTTGCCGAAACAAGGTTCTTATAAAGAGTTACGGGCTGGCTGTTATAAATAAGATTAGCATCCCAGTTAGCCATACTGGTGATTGTTGCGTTCTTGCCGTCATAAGGTCCCTTGGGAACATTGATACGGCCCTGCTTGAATTCAGGTGAACGTGTTGTTTCTTCAACTGCGAAGAAATCACCTGTGCCTGTGCCTGATGCTGCGTCTGATTTAACTGTAAGGGGGATTTCGAAAAGCCACTGAGAATCGCTGAGTCTTTGGTTTGTTGCACCGCTGTAGAATTCATATGCGATGTAAACAAAATCATGTTTGGCAGCAAAATCGGCAGTAATCTTGCCGTTGCCTACCATAAACTGTTCAACATTTGATGATGATTTCGAACCTGCAAAAGAACCTGTTATTCCGTACGGACGCTCTGCGTAGTAGGGATTAACTGTGAGTGTTTCTGTTGTGGTTCCGAAAGAATCGGTAAAGAAATCATTATTATAGAAGAACAAGAGGTTACCTGAGTTAGTATAATAATCAGTATTCAGATAAATTCTGGCTCTGACTTCTTCGCCCTGCTTAACTTTTTCAGTCTCGGTCCACTCGCCGTCTACGAGTCTGAAAATTTTGGTTGTAATACTTAATGTATTTCCGTCAGCAATTCTTGCATCCCATGCAGATGCTGCTACTGATACGGAGCCGAAAAGCATCAAAACTGCTAAAGCAATGGCAACTAACCTTTTCATTGTTTTCATTAGAGAATTCCTCCTTGTCTTTTATCCTGTTTTGCACACAAACAGGACTTTGGGAGCATAATCGAAATATGCACCGATGAATAAGCGAGTTTTAATCCTCATTGTGCGGGAGGAGGGTTACTCCCCCCACACATATTCAGTTAGGTTAGGTTTGCTTTAATCAGGCAGTTCTACCGGTTACCTGATCGATGATGATGATGCCTATTGAAGCATCGCCGATGATTGTAGCATCGGTTGAGTCGATGATACCGTCACCGTTGAGATCTGCAGCCATAGTCTTGTAGGGATCGTAGTTGGGGTTAGCAACGATTGCTGAACCGTCAAAGATCTGTTCCTGTGACCAGTCTGTGATCATAAGGTTTTCTTCGTCTGCATATGTGCAGTCGATAGCCTGAACGAATGAGTCACCGTTGATATCGCCGAATACAACGATTGTGTATGTTTCAACAGGAACGGTGGGAGCAAGGTTATCATAAAGAG
>JAXJVE010000164.1:0-2051 GCA_036308705.1 Acutalibacteraceae bacterium | reverse complement strand
TATTTATATGTACTGCGGTGAGAGTGTCAAGGTTAAATTCAGAGCCGATAAAGACATAATCAACGATATTGTTGACTGGTTCGGCACGGCAGTTAAATTCTCAAACGAAACGGAAGAAACCGTTGATGTGAGCGTTAAAGTCAACGAAAACGCTATGTTCCATTGGGCAATGCAATACGGAACAAGAGTTGAAGTGCTTGAACCCGAATCGCTCCGCACGGCACTTGCTGATGCGGTTAGAGCGATGAATGAGAAATACAACGGAGGTTAATATGGCAGAATATATTTACAGAATAAAGCCTGATTTAACTACGGTTCAGGACATATTTGATACAGATGGAATTGTTGTGTGGGACATTTCTCATGCAAAAAATAGGCTTAATTCAGGAGACATACTTTATATCTATATTTGTAAAGCGGAAGATGGTCAGATTGTTTTTTGCGAAACAGAAACCATTGCGTATGTTGCAACTGTTCTTGAAGTTTTGGACGTAATCAAAGCATCAGATACAGTTTTTAAGAAAAAAGTAAAACTTAAGCTCAAAGCGTTGTCTTATCATGCCGTACAAAGAATAAAAATGAAAAAGCTGACAAAAAACGGGTACAACGCTTCTCAACCATTAACCGACTTGCAAAACAATCCTGAACTGAAGAATATAATTGATGAAGCACTTTTTCTCGATGATTGTGATATAATACCCGTTGTTCCTGAATCGTATGAAGACAAAATAATAAACGAATATGAAACCGTTTCAAAGCTGATTGATTCAAGAACAGAAACAAAATCCGACAAAAAGAAACTTCACGGTAACATAACCGCGAATATTCTTATTAAATATATGCAGGCTGTTATTGATTCGTCAGAACTTCCGTATAAAGTTTCACCCTCTAACTCATATGTTGACGGATACGGAGTTGAATGGGATGCAATTATTGTTGAAAAAGATGCTGTAAACATTATGAATCTCAATGTTTACGAACCATCAAGGGTGGTTGCTGTGGTTGAATTTAAAACATCAGGTTTGATTCATAAAAAAGCAGACTTTTTGTATGATGACGGAAACATAGATAACTGCCCCGTTTTGAAAAACATGATAGACTCATATAAAAAAATGGCAACAGAAAATCCAAAGCTGAAATTGGGCTATATTTCTTTAAAAGAAAGCGAATCGCATCGCAACGGTTTTGGATACATATCTGAAACAAGAAAGATAATAGATAAACGCCTGAATGGAAAAAACTATTCATGCTTTAATTTTATAAACACAGCAAATCCCGAAATGAAATTCGATAACCAAAAATCATGGACAAATTTTGTTCTATCTCTTCTTCCGTAACCATGTCCGTTTTTGCACCCATGGCAGGTGATATTATATCCTTGCAGCCAAGAGGTGCGAAAAGGCAGGGTCCTGCAAAAAGCATGCAGGCGGCAGCGAGTCGCTGCCCGATGTTAAGCAAGAGCATAATGGCATCAGTTTTTCAAACTGATGCGCACGACAGGTTATTGTGCCACCTCCGCACCACGGCTGCGGGGGTGTTTTTTTATGCTTTATCTTAATTCACAAAAAGCGCTGATTGATTTGCTTTACGAAGATTGGTGCGAAGATATCAGCAAGGAAGTTTTTACGGCATTTATTTATCGCATTTCAAACAATCCGCAGAATTTTTACCGTCGAAATCAGATATATCAGAAAAACTGCAACAATCGCTTTCTTGCTGTTAAGCTTTTCTATAAAAGATTCCATCTGTTTCTCATCGAAAATAAGATATAAAATCCCCTGACCGAGAAGCTTTGCAAGATAATAAGATATTATAGCTCCGATTGCCGCGCCAACCCAGGAAAGTACAAGACCGAACCAGAATCCGAATGTATACCCGGCTGCAAACTGCAGCATTTGTCCGGGTATAACACATATTACTATCTGTATGATCTGAGACACAAGATAAACAAGAATGCTGTAGCCTTTATATTCCTGAAGCATTGCATTTACGTCTTCCATAGAATCAAACTGCTCGATGATTTCGTGATGTCCGAAGTAAATGTAAAGGGG
>JAXJVE010000163.1:0-2121 GCA_036308705.1 Acutalibacteraceae bacterium | reverse complement strand
TTGAGGCAGAGGCTGAAGCTGAAGAGGAAGAAGATGTTTTTGACGGATTCAAGATTGATCTTGATTCGCTCGGACTTGACGATAACAGCGATGACGATGATGATATTTCATCACTTTTTGATTCAATGTTTGAAGATTAATTAATGAGAGGTTTTTATGTTTCAGGCAGTTTCCGTTGCGGTCATTATTCTTTTGACAGTTATTGACCAACTCACAAAATATGTTGCAACAGTTACGGTAAAGGTTAACGGACCGAAAGAGTTCCTTTTCGGACTTTTTCAGTTCACTTATCAGGAGAATACAGGTGCGGCATTCAGCTCGTTTTCAAACAGTACAACATTGCTTACTGTTGCAACCGTTATTATTCTTATCGCTTGCCTTATACTGCTTTTAACTAAAAAACTCAAATCAAAATTTATGAATGTATGTCTTGTGCTTGTTACCGCAGGCGGTATCGGCAATGTGATTGACCGTATAGCAAACGGCTTTGTGGTTGATTTTATTGAACCTTTGTTTATCGATTTTGCAGTGTTTAATTTTGCCGACTGCTGTATAACCGTGGGTGCAATTCTTATGATTGCATATCAGATTTACGATATCATTAAAGAGCACAGGAATAAATCAAAGAAAAATGATTGAACCGATTAATTTAATTGAATATAACGAGCCGATTCGCATAACCGTTGATAAAGATTCGGAAGGTGAGAGGCTCGACAGAATTCTTTCAAACGTTTTGTGCGACTATTCCCGTTCGTTTATTCAGAATTTGTTTTCTGACGGTTTGGTTATCTGTAAAAACAAGGCGGTAACCAAAAGTTTTAAACCCAAAAACGGTGATATAATCGAATTTACCGTTCCCGAGCCCAAAGAAATTTCACTTGAAGCAGAAAATATTCCTCTTGAAATAATGTATGAGGATGATGATCTTCTTGTGGTAAACAAACCTCGCGGAATGGTTGTGCATCCCGCCCCGGGCAACTATGATTCAACGCTTGTCAATGCACTTCTATGGCATTGCAAAGGCAATCTTTCGGGCATAAACGGAGTTATCCGACCCGGGATTGTTCATCGTATCGATAAAGATACAAGCGGGCTTCTTCTTGTTGCCAAAAATGATAATGCACACGTTTCGCTGTCATCTCAGATAAGCGTTCATTCGCTTGACAGAGAATACAGAGCTGTTATTCACGGCAGACTCAAAGAGCCCGTGGGGGTTGTTGATGCCCCTATTGGCAGAAATCCCAATGACAGAAAAAAGATGTGTGTTACAAATCAGAATTCAAAAAATGCCGTAACTCATTATGAAGTTCTTGAAGAATATAAAGATTTTTCATTTATTCGTCTTAAGCTTGAAACGGGCAGAACGCATCAGATAAGAGTTCATATGGCATATCTCGGGCATCCCGTTGCGGGTGACCCTGTTTACGGGCCTAAAAACGGCGTTTCATCCCTTAATGGCCAGTGCCTTCATGCTGGGTTGTTGGGATTTATTCATCCGTCGACAGGGGAGCATATAATTGTTGAAGCTCCGTTGCCCGATTATTTTAAAGACTTTCTCAGGAGAATCGGCAGATGACAGATAACAAAAAATCTTTTTCAAACTGGCTTATTGCCTCGGATATCGATGGCACTCTTAACAACAAGTTAAGAAAACTTCCCAAACGAAATGCGGAAGCAATTCAGAAGTTTGTTGATATGGGCGGAAGATTTACTCTTGCATCGGGAAGAAACCCTCAGTCTATGGAAAAACATTTTAAGCGTTTGCCTATTGCGGGAACACCCGCTATTTGTATAAACGGTGCAGGCTTATATGATTTTCAGAAGAATGAAATGATATATTTCAGTGCAATGAGTGAGGAAGGAATGAATCTTGCGGTTGAGGCTGCAAAAAAATTTCCTACCGTTGATGTTGTTGTAGTTGCGAAAGATATAATCTATATTACAGGTATCGGTTGGTTTGGCAAATGGTTTGTTGCTGCCGGTAATCTTCGCCATAAACATATCAGAAATATTGATGATGTTCCCCGAAAAGATTGGGGAAAGGTTATTTTTTCGGGAATACCTTTTACGATTTCAAAAGTTCAGAAGCATTTTGAGTCGATGACCGACCCTGATTTAACT
>JAXJVE010000162.1:0-5098 GCA_036308705.1 Acutalibacteraceae bacterium | reverse complement strand
GTGTAGGTATGGCGGCGAATATGATCGGTGTGCACAAACGCATTATCGCTTTTGATAATGATGGCACACATATGGTTATGTTTAACCCCGAAATCATAAAGAAATCGGGACCCTACGATGCAGAAGAAGGCTGTCTTTCTCTGCTCGGCGGACCCCGAAAGTGCAATCGTTATCAGACTATAAAAGTGCAATGGCAGACGGCTGAATTTCAGACCCGAATAAAAACATTCACGGGTTTTCCCGCACAGATAATTCAGCACGAAGTTGACCATTGTGATGGAGTTTTGATTTAGTCGGAGGTCTGACGATGAAAAAGATTGTGAAAATAATTTCACTTGCGGTGGTTGTTGTGATAATAGGGATTTTATCGCTTTCAATAAGACCTGCATACAGCGGAGTAAATTATAGTCCCGCAGACAGTCAGAACAAAACGGACAAAACAATCAGATTCGGTTCTGACGGAAAACTTAAAATCCTGCATGTTACCGACACTCATCTCAAACACAACCATAACCTTGACCCCACGATCTGGATGGTTGAGAGAGCTTGTGACACGGAAAATCCCGATATTGTTATGCTGACGGGCGATATCGTTCTGAACTGCGACAATGCGGAAGATACAAAGAAACTTATCAACGCTTTGATGAATGTTTTTGATTCAAGAAATATTCCCGTTGCCGTAACTTTCGGCAATCACGATTCCGAGCAAGGCGCAATGTCCCGTGAAGACCTGATGGCATATTACAACACATTTTCCTGCTCTGTTTCCGTTGATGACGGTGAAGCTCTTTCGGGTTGCGGTACATACAACATTCCTGTGCTTTCATCCGACGGCGAAAAGGTGAAATTCAATCTCTGGGTGTTTGATTCGGGCGATTATGACGAAGAAGGAAGATACAGTTGTGTCAAAACCGACCAGATTGAGTGGTATAAACAGACTTCGGATAAGCTCACGGCAGATAATAACGGAGAAAAAGTGAATTCTCTTGTTTTTCAGCACATAATCGTTGGCGAAATCTATGACGTGCTTAAGAAATCGGATTCGTGGAAATCCTATTCATACAAGCATTTATACAACAAAGACGAATATTATATGTTCGACCCCGACTGTGTTAATTACGGCACGATAAGGGAATATCCTTGTCCGGGTTATGAAAACTACGGTCAGTTTGATGCGATGGTTGAAAAAGGCGATGTTCTTGCAATGTTTACGGGACACGACCACACAAACGCATTTGGAGTTGAACATAAAGGAATTGATATTGTCAACTCGCTCAGCACACGCTACATAGGACTTTTCCATTCCGCTCAATGCGGATACCGTGTGATTGAGGTTGACGAAAACGACACCTCGACTTATGAAACACGTGTAGCCCGTATGTTTGATATCTACGATTTTGAAACCGTGAAAGAAGAAAAACAAAACGGAGATAAATTCACTCATAAAATGGCGCGTGAATTCGCTTTCAAAGGTATGGTTCAGAAATTCGCAACCGACGTTTACGGTAAATTTATAGAATCTGTTACAGGCAGACAGGTAACTTATCCTGATTAAATTAACGGAGTTTTGATATGACAGCACTGCTTATTGTTATTTACATAGCGTTTGTTTCGCTCGGGTTTCCCGATTCGCTTTTCGGCGTTACGTGGCCTGTTGTTCACGTTGAATTCGGCTTACCCGAAAGTTTTGGCTCGGTTTACAGCGTCGTTACAGCTGTTTCTACGGGTGGCATCGCATTCATTGCGGGCCCGCTTCTGCGAAAATTCGGTACAGGCAGAGTAACGTTTTTCTCAACTTTGCTCACCGCACTCGGTCTTATCGGCATCAGTTTTTCGCCGAATATCGTTGTGATGATGATTTGCACCGTCATTATGGGTTACGGCGCAGGGGCGATTGATACGGGTCTTAACAACTTTGTTTCACTTCATTACAAGGCAAAGCATATGAACTGGCTTCATTGTTGCTGGGGTCTCGGTGTTACAATCAGCCCGATAGTAATGTCGGCATTTCTCGGCGGTAACGGCACCTGGCGGAACGGATACAGAGTTATTGCAATTCTGCAGTTTGCGATTGCTCTGATTATTCTTGCTTCTCTTAAAAAGTGGAACATCCAACCGAAAAAGACTGGCGAAACCGAAGCCGTACATAAAAATTTGCCAAAGAAAAGCTTTTTTGATTTGCTGAAAGAAAAAGGAATGGTAACAAGCATTCTCTCGCTCGGTCTTTACTGCGCAGGCGAATTCACAATAGGCACGTGGGGTGCAACATATGCAGTCAACGTTCTTGCAGTTTCACCCGACGAAGCAGCTAAATGGATTTCGCTCTACTTCTGCGGAATTATGGTAAGCCGAATAGTCGCAGGCTTCCTTTCCGAGAAGCTTTCTGATGATACTCTTGTAACGGGCGGTATGGCACTTGCGGCAGTCGGAATGGTTGTGCTTCTTCTGCCAATCGGCAAAACCGCACTTGTCGGTCTTCTTTTAATCGGTATGGGTTACGGTCCTGTATTTCCGAATGTGCTTCACAGCGTGCCGTCAAGATTCGGTACGGATTACTCGGCTGATATCACGGGCTACCATATGAGCGGCGCATACGGCATCGGCTTTGCCATTCAGTTTGCATACGGATATATCGCATCCGCAACAACTTTTGCCATAACTCCGTTTGTGCTTCTCGCACTTGGTCTCGGAGTAATCGGTGCAACTCTTGTTACGTTGAAAGCTTTAAAGAAGGTGAACTGATATGATAGCTTATACATACAAAGAACACGGAAAGTTTGAGCTGACGGACAAGCCGAAGCCTGAGATAATTGACAGCCGTGATGCGGTTGTGCGTGTTACGCTGAGCAGTATTTGCTCAAGTGATTTGCATATCAAACACGGCTCTGTACCCCGCGCGGTGACGGGAATTACTGTTGGTCACGAGATGGTCGGTGTTGTTGAATCTGTCGGTGATGATGTTAAAAATATCAAAGTTGGTGACAGAGTTACGGTTAATGTTGAAACCTTCTGCGGAGAGTGTTTCTTCTGCAAGAACGGTTTTGTAAACAACTGTACCGATAAAAACGGCGGTTGGGCGCTCGGATGCCGAATTGACGGCGGACAGACTGAGTTTGTCCGTGTGCCTTATGCCGATATGGGGCTTAACAAAATTCCCGATACCGTTACCGATGAGCAGGCTTTGTTTGTCGGCGACGTGCTTGCAACGGGATTCTGTGCAACACGCATTTCGGAGATTACTCCCGACGATACCGTGCTGATTATCGGTGCTGGTCCGACGGGTATCTGTACTCTGCTTTGCGTAATGCTCAAAAATCCAAAGAGAATTATCGTCTGCGAAAAGGACAAAAACCGTATTGATTTTGTGAAGTCGCACTATCCCGATGTGCTTGTTTGCGAACCTGAAAACTGCAAGGATTTTGTGCTTGCGAATTCCGACAACGGCGGTGCAGACATTGTGCTTGAGGTTGCAGGCGCGGAAGATACTTTCCGCCTTGCGTGGGAATGTGCAAGACCGAATGCGATTGTCACGGTTGTTGCACTTTACGATAAACCGCAGAGTCTTCCGTTGCCCGATATGTACGGCAAGAATCTGATTTTCAAAACGGGCGGTGTTGACGGCTGTGACTGCGACGAAATCCTCTCACTCATCGAGCAGGGCAAGATTGACACAACTCCGCTGATTACGCACCGCTTCGCCCTCAAAGACATCGAAAAAGCATACGAAATCTTTGAGAATAAGCTTGATGGTGTTATTAAAATAGCGGTGGAGAATTGTTGAAAATAATGCTTTAAACACTTCTTAAGATATGTAATGCTCTACGAACAGATTATCAGGATTGCTTAGCTTGTCACTCCTAACAAAAAGACCTCCTTGTATTTGGCTAATGCCGTACAGGGAGGTTTTGCTCTTCGCCTTTTTCACTTTTGCTCGTCTTTTATTCGCATTTACTTTCATCAGTAATTTTGATGGTGATTTTCATTTTGATTTAATATTTTTGCTTTTCTCAATCATATTGAATCTTCTTTACCCGAAAATAATATTTGCAGAATATTCGGTTATAAGAATAACCGATATTTTTATGCCGTATTTTCTGCGAAGAATCTCAAAGCTCTCTTCGTATTCTTTGAAATCCTTGCTGTCCCAGAAGTTTGTCAGCATCACCATTTCGTAAATTCTGTCACCGAATTTTATTCCGTGGTTCACCATTGCGGTTAAGGTTTGTCTGAAAGAACTCTTCTTGTTGCAGGTTGCAATGAAAGAGGGATATATTTCGTTTGTTTTTTCTCCGAAGGGATAAGAATTTACTTTGTACGGGTAGCCGACTGTATCTGTCATTATTTTTCCGAGTGCTTTGGGGTTGAGCATATCATCAAGAGGAATATTACAGCTGAGAATTGACCCCACACAAGCTACGACATCGGGACTCATTTCAAGTTCTCTGAAAATTCCGCTCAGATCCTCTGCTATTTTTTCTCGTTTTGAAAACTCATCTTTAAAATACATATTTCTTCTTTCTCCTTCTTTATGATTTCTTTTATGAATTCAGCATATTGCTTCATTTCGGCATTATCGGGGTCGGCGCACAGACAGAACGAAATCCGTCCTTGCAATGTTCTGAGATACCGCAGTTTAATCATATGAAAATGCCAGTCGTCTTTTACAAACATAACCCAACCGCCGTATTCTGAACTGTGCAAATGCCTGATATGATCCGAAACACCGAATTTCCCGATATAGTATACCGCTTGCCGTATGTTTCGGCGGAGTTCTTTATCAACAGACGGCTTTTCGTTGACAACCAGACCCGTTACCTTCTGTTTTTTGTTGCTTGTTACAACAAATATTTTTTTCTGATTAAGAGGTAAACCGTTTGCATAAAGTCCCAGAAAATTTCTTGTGACACGGATAAGACGGGTTTTGTCAAATGAATCAAAAGAAAAGGTAATATCATCGCTGTATCGGGTGTAGGAGATGTTTTTGCTTTCGCAGAAAAGACTCATCTCACGGTCAAATTTCTTCATAAACAAATTTGACAGATACGGCGAAGTCGGTGCACCCGTGGGAAGTCTGCCTTTAAAGCAACAGAGCTTTGCG
>JAXJVE010000161.1:0-3123 GCA_036308705.1 Acutalibacteraceae bacterium | reverse complement strand
ATACCAATGAAGAGTAAGTACGGCAAACGAAATGATTTTGATGATATGATCAAAACGCTTGATGTGAGTTTTCTCGTGAAGAATAACATATTCTTTCTGCTTATCATCCATTTTGCAAGGAAGATAAATCTTAGGTTTTAATATTCCGAATACAAATGGTGATTTTATTTTTTCACATTCAAAAACATTATCTCTGAGTTTTGTTGCAAACTCAATATTTTTATGTACTTTTATTAATGAAATAATACCGTAAATAATCATCGCAACAATGCCTGCTATCCATATTAACGAAGCAACAAATGTTATAATCTGCATCGGGTTGATGCTTTCCGTAACCGTTGCCTCAGGCAGAATCGGGTTGATTACTGCATCTGCTGCGGGAATACCCGAATAAATTTTCGGAACAGGTAATAAGCCGATATCCTCAGGCACAAAATTGTTTACCGATGCACCGCTGTTTGATGTTTCTGAAGGAATAGAAAAAATATTGAATATACTTATTACCGAAGAAAATGAAAATTTGAAAAGAAGCCTTAATCCCGCAATTGCCCATAAACAATATGAAAATATTTTAGGAGCTTTTTTCAATATTAATCTTACAATCATTATTGCAAGTATAATATAACTTCCCGTTATGCTCATATTGAGAAAAGAAATAAATGACTGTTCAATAAAATCAAGCATTATGTTTCCTCCTTGTGAGAGTTAATAAGGGCAGTCAGAATATCCGCTTCTTTTTCAGAAATCGTTTTACCTCCGAGAAATGAGGCAAGAAAAGAGGGGAGAGAGCCTTCAAAAGTGCGGTCTACAAAGCTTTCACTTTCGTTTGCCTGCACTTTCTCTTTAGGAACAATTACAGATACAACTGCATTTTCGTTTTGAATAAGCCCTTTTTCGCACATCTTACGGATAGCGTTGTAGGTGGTGGACTTTTTCCAGCCGAGCTTATCTTTGCAAAGCTCAACAAGTTTTCCTGAATTTACGGGTGCATTGTCCCATATTACACACATAAATTTGTACTCACTTTCCCATAAAGTTAAATCATTCATTATAAAACCCCCGTTTTATATATTTGGTTTGCAATTACAAACCTTAGTCTAAGTTTATAATTATAAACCTGATTTGTCAATGGTTTTTAACAAATGTTTACATTTAATACACAAATCACCGAAAATCTTCGGGACAAAAGATTCTCGGTGATTAAAATTGCTTATTGATTTTCTTTCTTTTTAATAAACATTATTGCCGCTGCTGACGAAATTGCAAACGAAACGAACGATGCAATTCCGAATATACCTGAACCTGTATCGGGTATATCTGTTTTAACTTCTGACCATACAGCTTCAAATGTAAGGTTCTTTTTGGGCATTTTATCGGGGATATCGGGGCTCCATTTTACAAAAACATATCCGTCTTTTTTGGGGGATTCGGGAACGGTTATTTTTGAACCCGAAGAAACACGTTGAGTTTTATATACTTTTCCGTCAACTTTATAAGTTACGGTATATGTCTTGTTGACATTACCTATTACTGACGAAAGTCCGATAACAGCGATAATTCCGCCAACGATAGAGAGACCTGTTATTGCGGTACCGATACCTGCAACTATACCGCCTGCAATCAGAGTGCCGCCTATCATAACTGTAACGAAGTCTTTGTCAAGCTCATATTTTGCCTCAAAAACAAGGTCTTCCGCAGGCATTTCGGATGGTATTTCAGGTGTCCATCCGATGAATTTATGAGCGAATTTTTGCGGATTTTTTTCAGGCAACGGGATTTTTTCGCCTTCTTTAACCTCAAATGCGGCATAAGTTTTATTTTCTGATTTAAATATTACATTGCCGTTTCTGAGCCATTTGGCAGTCAAAATAATATCCTCTGACGGTACGGTATCATAATCCAAAACGTTTTTGCCCTCTTTATCATACCAACCCGCAAAGGTAAAACCGTCTTTTTGCGGGTCTTCGGGTACCGTTTCTTCTATACTTGAGCCATACGGTGCGGTTGTTTTATGAAATTCTGACTCATCTGATATATAGCTGATATTTATATCTTTCAGTTTCCACGAAGCTGATGCTTCAATATTTTTCGGGGGCATTGTTTCGGGGAGTTTATCCTGTGCTTCATTGATTACCCATCCGTTAAAAATATGCCCTTCAGGTGCTTCAGGTGCATCGGGCGGTATTATTGTTTCACCAGACGTATATGTCTGAGTTTCGCCGTAAATCTTGCCGTTTGAATAGTAGGTTACCGTAAATTTTTCCGTTTCGGTTACGGTAACATCTTCTTTTTCGGTTGTTTCTGCTTCGGTTGCAAATCCCGAAAGAGGAGATGTTGTGAGCATAAGTGCTATTGTGATCAAAACCGAAAATAATTTTTTGAATCTTTTAATCATATTTATCCTCCGTTTTATTTGTAATTTAAGATACATTAAATATATTGCAGCTGTCCCGAGATGCAATTCTGTATCTTTAAATACAACGAAAATTATACTTTATAAAACGGATTGTTTTCTATATAAATACCGTTAAAATACTGTGAACGAATATAGAATATTAATTTAAGAATTTACTGAGTTTTAATCAAAATAAACAATGTGACAAACAAATATTTACAATACTTGAAATAACAGGATTATTTGTATGAAATCGGTTTTTCATTCCCGTCAATAAGTCTTGCAAAATTGGAAGCGTGCATTATTATAATCAGAACAGAACAGGCAGCGGCAAACATAAAGTTCAGCTTTGAGTTTGTCATAAAATAGGCAAGCAAAGGATAAATTACGGCACATATTCCTGATGCAAGCGAAACTGTTTTTGAAATTATAACAATAAATGCAAAAACCGCAAGTAAAATCAATGCCACAAACGGCATAATACCGATTGCTGCCCCCGCGGCGGTTGCAACTCCTTTGCCGCCTCTGAATTTAAAATATATCGGAAAACAATGTCCGAGTTGTGTCAGAAAGCCCGCAGTAAAAATACAAACTTCGGGCGCATTAAAATAATTCACAAAAAATCTTGCAGATATAACGGCAAAAAATCCTTTTAAAAAATCAAATAAAAAAACTGTTGCAGCTGCTTTTTTGCCGAGAATTCTTAATGTGTTTGTTGCACCTGCGTT
>JAXJVE010000160.1:0-9224 GCA_036308705.1 Acutalibacteraceae bacterium | reverse complement strand
GGGCTCTGCCCTTACCCGAATATAATTAAGCGTCGCAGACCCTTAACTATTCACTTTTCATTATTCACCATTCACTTATCGCACACAAGGAGAAAAACTTATGAATAATAAAGCCCGTATCGCCGTTCTTGTTTCAGGCGGCGGAACAAATCTGCAGGCTCTGATTGATGCTCAGGCGGCAGGAATAATCAAAAGCGGTGAAATCACGCTTGTAATTTCCAACAAAAAAGGTGCGTATGCACTCGAAAGAGCCGCAAAGGCAGGTATCAGAAGCGAAACCGTGCTCAAAAGCGAAAACCCCGATTTTGAGGGTAAACTCATTGAGCTTCTCGACGGTGACGGCATTGACCTGATTGTTCTTGCAGGCTTTATGAGCATTCTCTCCGAGCGATTCACAAATCACTATAAAGACAGAATAATCAACGTTCACCCCTCACTCATCCCCTCATTCTGCGGCGAAGGCTTTTACGGTCTGCGTGTGCACGAGGCGGCACTCGGCTACGGTGTGAAAGTGACGGGTGCAACGGTGCATTTTGTTAACGAAATCCCCGACGGCGGACGCATCATTATGCAGAAAGCCGTTGACATAGAGCCTGACGACACCCCCGAAACTCTCCAGAAAAGAGTTATGGAGCAGGCAGAATGGATAATCCTTCCGCAGTCTGCGGAAAAGGTATGCAAAAACATTATAAGTGAAAAATGAAGAGTTAAAAGTGAAAAGTTTCGGAAGGGCTCTGCCCTTACCCGAATATAATTAAGCGTCGCAGACCCTTAACTATTCACTTTTCATTATTCACTATTCACTGACTTTAATCACGGAGGCTAACAAATGAAGGTTCTTGTTGTCGGCGGCGGCGGAAGAGAGCACGCCATCATCAAAAAACTCAAAGAAAACAAAGATATAGAAAAAATCTATGCACTCCCCGGTAACGGCGGTATTGCCGCTGATGCAGAGTGCGTCAATATCGGTGCAAAAGATATCCCCGCAATCGTTGACTTTGCAAAAAACAACGATATCGGTTTTGCGGTTGTCGCTCCCGATGACCCCCTTGTGCTCGGTGCGGTTGATGAGCTTTCAAAGCTCGGAATCCCCTGCTTCGGCCCCGAAAAGAAGGCTGCTATCATCGAAGGCAGTAAGGTTTTCTCAAAAAATCTTATGAAGAAATATAACATTCCCACCGCTGCATACGAAGTATTTGACGATGCCGAAAAGGCTCTTGCATACATCGAAACAGCTCCCATTCCCACCGTTATCAAGGCTGACGGTCTTGCACTCGGCAAGGGCGTTATCATTGCGATGACCCGTGAGGAAGCATCGGATGCCGTTAAGTCAATTATGCAGGATAAACAGTTCGGCGAAAGCGGTAATCAGATTGTTATTGAAGAATTCCTTGAAGGCCCCGAAGTTTCGGTTCTTTCTTTCACAGACGGCAAAACCGTTGTGCCCATGATTTCATCAATGGACCACAAGCGTGCAAAGGATAACGACGAAGGTCTTAACACAGGCGGTATGGGTACTATCGCTCCCAACCCCTATTATACTCCCGATGTTGCCGAGAGATGTATGAAGGAAATTTTCCTCCCCACAATCAACGCAATGAACGCTGAGGGCAGAACATTCAAGGGCTGCCTCTACTTCGGTCTTATGATTACAAAGAACGGCCCCAAGGTTATCGAATATAACTGCCGTTTCGGTGACCCCGAAACTCAGGTTGTTCTCCCCCTTCTTGAAAGCGACCTTTTCGAGATTATGAAGAGCGTTGCCGCAGGCACACTTACCGAAGATCAGGTTAAATTCAGCGATAAATCAGCCTGCTGTGTTGTTATGGCATCAGACGGCTATCCTCAGAAATACGAAAGCGGCTTTGAAATCACAATGCCCGCAGATAAAAATATTTATATCGCAGGTGCAAAGCTCAGCGACGGCAAGCTTCTCACCGCAGGCGGCAGAGTTCTCGGCGTAACCGAAACCGCAGATACTCTTGCAGATGCAATCGCAAGTGCATACGAAACCGTCAAAACGGTTAACTTTGCAAATGCTTATTACAGAAACGATATCGGCAAAAAAGCAATGGAGGTTTGATATATTATGGTTTACAGAGCTTATGTTGAAAAGAAAAAAGGTCTTGATAACGAAGCCCGTTCACTCAAAAACGAGCTTGTTTCACTCCTCGGTATCGCAAGCCTTGAGAACTTAAGACTTCTCAACCGCTACGATGTTGAAAAAATCGAAAAAGAGCTTTTCGAGTATTCAAAGGGCACGGTTCTTTCAGAGCCTCAGCTCGATGATATTACAGAAACACCCGACCTTGAATGTGACAGACTTTTTGCTGTTGAATTTCTCCCCGGTCAGTTTGACCAGAGAGCAAATTCCTGTGCAGAATGTATTCAGATTATCTCAAAGGGTGAAAGACCCATCGTAAAAACCGCAAAGGTTTATTGCCTTTACGGTAACATCAGCGATGATGAATTTGCTCAGATTAAAAAATACGTTATCAACCCCGTTGAAGCAAGAGAAGCTTCTCTTGAAGAATACGAAACACTCGTAACAGAGTATGTTATCCCCGAAACCGTAAAGACTCTTGACGGATTTATCGCTCTTTCGGAAGCAGAGCTTGCTCAGTTTGTTGCAGACTACGGCCTTGCAATGGACCTTGACGATATCAAATTCTGTCAGCAGTATTTCATCAGCGAGCAGAGAGACCCCACAATCACCGAAATCAGAATGATTGATACATACTGGTCAGACCACTGCCGCCATACCACATTCAACACAAACATTGACTCGGTTGTTTTTGAAGATGAACTTCTTCAGAAAACCTATGATGAATATCTTGCCGCAAGAAAGGCTTGCAACAGAACAAAGCCCGTTAACCTTATGGATATCGGCACAATCGCTTGCAGATACCTCAAGTCACAGGGTCTTCTTCCCAAGCTTGACGAAAGCGAAGAAATCAACGCTTGTACCGTTAAGGTTGACGTTGAAATCGGCGGCAAAACAGAAAAGTGGCTTCTTCTCTTCAAGAACGAAACCCACAACCATCCCACAGAAATCGAGCCCTTCGGCGGTGCTGCAACCTGTATCGGCGGTGCTATCCGTGACCCGCTTTCAGGCAGAAGCTATGTTTACGCAGCTATGCGTGTAACAGGTGCAGGCGACCCCACAGTTCCCGTAAGCGAAACCATCGAAGGCAAGCTCCCCCAGAGAAAGATTGTTACAACTGCTGCTGCGGGCTACAGCTCATACGGTAACCAGATCGGTCTTGCAACAGGCATTGTTGATGAACTTTATCACCCCGGCTATGTTGCAAAGAGAATGGAAATCGGTGCTGTTATTGCGGCTGCTCCCGAAGAGAATGTACGCCGTGAACGCCCCGAAGACGGCGATGTTGTTATCCTTCTCGGCGGCAGAACAGGTCGTGACGGCTGCGGCGGTGCAACAGGTTCATCAAAATCACATAACCTCAAGTCACTCGAAAGCTGCGGTGCAGAAGTTCAGAAAGGTAATGCTCCCGAAGAAAGAAAGCTTCAGCGTCTTTTCAGAAACAAAGAAGCTTCACTCCTCATCAAGCGTTGTAACGACTTCGGTGCAGGCGGTGTTTCGGTTGCTATCGGCGAACTTGCAGACGGCCTTGAAATCAACCTCAACGCTGTTCCCAAGAAGTACGAAGGTCTTGACGGTACAGAACTTGCTATTTCAGAAAGCCAGGAAAGAATGGCTGTTGTTGTTGAAGCAAAGGATGCAGAGCGTTTCATCGAGCTTGCAACAAGCGAAAACCTTGAAGCAACAATCGTTGCAACCGTTAAGGAAAAGCCCTATCTTGTAATGTACTGGAACGGCAAGGCAATCTGTAACATCAGCCGTGAATTCCTCAACTCAAACGGTGCAGAGAAACACATCGACATTGCACCCGCAAAGATTGAAAATTACGAAAAAGAAATCGGCGGTTCATTCACCGATATGTATACTGCTCTTGCAGGCGACCTCAACATCTGCTCAAAGAGAGGTCTTTCAGAGAGATTCGACTCAACCATCGGTGCAAACACCGTTCTTATGCCCTTCGGCGGCAAGAATCAGCTCACTCCCATTCAGGCAATGGTACACAAGATTTCCGTTGAAAAGGCAGATACAGACACCTGCTCACTTATGGCTTGGGGCTACAACCCCTTCATTACAGAGAAGAGCCCCTATCACGGTGCATATCTCGCAGTCATTGAATCAGTTTCAAAGCTCATCGCCGCAGGTGCAGACTTCAGCGAAGTTTACCTCACCTTCCAGGAATATTTTGAGAAGCCCCTCAAGGACGGCAAGCGTTGGGGCAAGCCCCTTGCAGCACTCCTCGGTGCATTCAAGGCTCAGATGGAGCTCAAGATTGCAGCTATCGGCGGCAAGGACTCAATGAGCGGTTCGTTTGAAGATATCGACGTACCCCCCACCCTCGTTTCATTCGCTGTTACAACAGAAAACATCAAGAATATCGTTTCACCCGAATTCAAGAAGGCAGGCAGAAAGGTTGTTATCCTCAAGCCCGAATACAATGCAGATAATCTTCCTGATACTGCATCACTTCTCAAGGTATTCAGCGATGTATATTCACTCGTAACCTCAGGCAAGGCTGCAGCAATCTATACTCCCGGTATGGGCGGTGCAGCTGAAGCAGTGCTCAAGATGGCAATGGGTAACGGCATCGGCTTTGACTTTGCTGATGTTTCACTCAAAGATATCTTCGGCTACTCATACGGCTCATTCATCATCGAGCTTACCGATGATACAGATATCGGCACCGTACTCGGTTACACAACCGATAAGGCTGCTGTCACTCTCGGTGCAGAAAGCGTTGATTTTGCTCAGCTTCTTCCCGTTTACGAAGATAAGCTTGAGGATATCTACTCATGCAACATCGCAATGCCCGAAAAGAAGATTGAAACCTTTGATTACAAGGCAACAACCTTTGCAAAACCCGCAATCAGAACAGCTAAGCCCAAGGTACTTATCCCCGTATTCCCCGGCACAAACTGTGAATTCGATTCAGCTAAGCACGCTGAAAGAGCAGGTGCAGAAACAGAAATCTTTGTTATCAACAACCTTTCAGCTTCAAGCATTGCAAAGTCAGTTGAAGACTTCGCAAAGAAAGTAAGCGAAAGCCAGATTATCTTTGTTCCCGGCGGTTTCTCAGGCGGTGACGAACCCGACGGCTCAGGTAAGTTCATTACCGCATTCTTCCGCAACGCTGAAATCAAGCAGGCTGTAACAGAGCTTCTTGAAAAGCGTGACGGTCTTATGCTCGGTATCTGCAACGGCTTCCAGGCTCTCATCAAGCTCGGTCTTGTTCCCTACGGCAAGATTATTGATACTGATGAAACCTGCCCCACTCTTACCTATAACACCATCGGCAGACACCAGTCAAAGCTTGTTCGCACAAAGCTTGTTTCAAACAATTCACCCTGGCTCTCAAAGGCAAAGCAGGGCGAGGTTTACACCGTTCCCATCTCACACGGTGAAGGCCGCTTCATCGCAGACGAAGCTCTTATCAGAAAGCTTGCCGCAAACGGTCAGATTATCACACAGTATGTTGACTTTGACGGTAACGCAACCAACGATATCGCCTTCAACCCCAACAACTCCGATTTCGCAATCGAAGGTATCGTTTCACCCGACGGACGAGTTCTCGGCAAGATGGGTCACAGCGAAAGAACCGCACCCGGTCTTTACAAGAACGTTCCCGGCGAATTCGACCTCAAGCTCTTTGAATCAGCGGTTGAATACTATAAATAATATAATGTAATATACAAAGGCTTGTACGGATTTCGTACAAGCCTTTTATCTTGCCTTTGCAGGGGCAATTCAGAAATCGCCCGTTTTAAGTGAAAAATGAATAATGAAAAGTGAAAAGTTTCGGATAGGCTCCGCCTATAACCGATTTTATTTGTAGGGGTTGGCGGCCCGACAACCCGACATATAGGCTTATAATCAAAAAAGCAGCCCGAATCGGGCTGCTTTTGTTTTATCAGAATTTTGCGGGGGCAACTCTGTGTTTTCTGTTTTTGTGGTGGGGTTTGGGTTCGATGTTGCCAGCCTTGGTAAGTGCAATCTTTGTGAGCATCGGGCCGAAAAGTTCGTAGATAAGAACCGAGAAAAGAGTGATGTTTCTTACCATCAGACCAACCTCGCCAAGTTCATCCGCTACCGTAACCGACATACCGAGTGCAACACCCGCCTGAGGCAGAAGAGTGATACCGAGATATTTTGAGGTTTTATTGTCACACTTTGTGATTTTTGCACTCACAAAAGAACCGAGATATTTGCCGAGTGAACGCGAAAAAATATACGCCATACCGATTCCGACAATGGTTAAATCGGTAAATACACTCAGCTCAAGTTCCGCACCGCTGAGAACAAAGAAAAGGGCAAAAAGAGGAACTGTCCATTTATCGGTTTTTTCCATAATTTCTGCCGAGAAATCACAAACGTTGCAGAAGATTGTGCCGAGCATCATACATACGAGAAGCACCGAGAAACCGATGTGAATTCCGCCTACTTCAAACTTAAGCATTGAAATTGCAACGGTAAACAGAACACAGGTAACCGAAAGGCAAAGACGCTTGCTGTTTGAGTTGAAGAATCTTTCAAACAGCGAGAAAAGTCCGCCCATAACCGCACCTAAAAGAAGCGAAAGTGCAATTTCAATCAGGGGTTCAAGAATGATGGCGGTGAGATTGAATTCGCCGTGTTCAACCGCCTTTGCAATACCGAACGATATTGCAAAAATAACAAGGCCGACTGCGTCGTCGATTGCAACAATGGGAAGAAGCAAATCGGTAAGCTTGCCTTTTGCTTTATACTGGCGTACAACCATAAGCGTTGCCGCGGGAGCTGTTGCGGCGGCAATTGCACCGAGGATAATCGCCATTGAAAGCGGGAGCTTTTCTTCACCGAGCACAAAATGAAGACCGATAAGCACCGCATCAACAAGAAGCGTTGCTATAACTGCCTGAAAAATACCGATGAAGGTTGCTTTTCCGCCGATTTTTTTCAGCTGAGAAATTCTGAATTCGTTACCGATTGCAAACGCAATAAAGCCGAGTGCCGCATCGGAAATAATCTTGAAACTTGCAACGTTATCGTGCGAAACGAAGCCGATACCGTCAAAACCGAGGCTGCCGATACCGTAGGGGCCGATGATGATACCCGCGATGAGATATGCCGTAACAGCGGGCAAACCGAGGGGCTTTACAACTCGGGTAAGAATAAGACCTGCACCAAGTGCAATGGAGATACATAACAAAGTTTCCATTTTTTCACCTTACTTAAAAATTTAATCCTAAATAGGTATAGCACAATGAAAATTCAAAGTCAAGAGTTGATTTTGCAAATCAACAAAATTTGTAACAGTGTTACTAAAACCGATTGTTCTATTGACTTTTTTATTATAAAAGTGCTAATATAAAATGAATGAAAAAGGAGGCATTTCTATGGATTTACAGAAAATAATCAACCAGAAAGACAAAGCTGCCGATTACATAATCAAAGAAATCACCCATGTAATCAAAAGCTGCGGAAAGAGAGATCCCGGTTCAGAAGGCGAAAAGAAATCGTGCGAATATATGGCAAAGGTTCTTGAGAAAAAATGCGGCTGCGAAGATGTAAAAATCGAGGGCTGCACCGTTGCTCCCCGTGCATTCTACGGCTGGATTTATTTCACAATGACATTCGTTCTGATTGCAATTGCCGCATTCTTCTTTATTCCCATTGTGTCAATTCCGCTTATTATCGCAGGCTTTGCACTTGTTATTATTCAGTTCGGCGTTTACAAAAGACTTCTTGACCCTCTTTTCAAAAAGAAGACAAGTCATAACGTTACAGCTATCAAAAAATGCAAAGGCGAAGTAAAGAGAAGAATCATCTTCAACGGTCACCCCGATGCAACCTGGGAATGGCCCGTAAACTACGCTCTCGGCGGTGTTGGTTTTGAAGGTCACGCAGGTCTTGCAATAGGCGGTGCACTTTTCTATCTTGTGCTTTCAATCATCAAAGTTGTTCAGGGCAATTTCGGTTTTGCAATGCCCGAAATGGATTTACTCACAAAAATCGGTCTCGGCGGTCTTGTTTTTGTTCCTTTTGCAATCGGTCTTTTCTTTATGGTAAACTACAGAAGAGTTGTTGACGGTGCAAACGATAACCTCACAGGCTGCTATATGGGTATCGCAGTTCTCAAATATCTCAAAGACGAAGGCATTGAGCTTGAAAACACCGAAGTAGGCGTTATTCTTACAGGCTCAGAAGAAATCGGTCTCAGAGGTTCAAAGGCATGGGTTGAAGCTCATCAGGGCGAATTTCAGGACGTTCCCACGTTCATCTATGCGTTCGATACCATCAACGAGCCCAAGTATCTTATGTCAAACTACCGTGACCTCAACGGTACCGTTAAGTCAGATAAAGAAGTTGCCGACCTCTTCTATGAAGCAGCTCAGGCAGTAGGCGTACCTTGTAAGAAGGGCTGGATTCCTCCCCTCGGCGGTGCGGTTGATGCCGCAGCATTCACTCAGGGCGGTTTCAGAGCAGCAGGCGTTACAGGTCTTAACCACAAGCTTGAAAAATATTATCACACAAGACTTGACTCCTATGACAATATGAACAAAGACGGTATCGCAAACTGCTTCGCAGCAACCGTAAAAACCCTTGAAATGTTTGATAACGGAGCTAAACAGTAAAAAAATAAAGGCTTGCTTATGCAAGCCTTTTTCTTATGCATTTTTCTTCTTTTTAACAATAAATTTTATAAGCATACCAACACCCGCACCGATTAATGCAGGGATAAAAGTCAAACAAGCTGTAATACCAAATTCCATTCCGTCTGTGATAATGAACGGCATAAAAAGCTGTGCAAGGAACATCGGCGGAACAAATGATAAAAGCAAAACATAGTCTTTATAGCCGAGATAACCCGAAAGAATAAGGGTTGTGACAGGGAAAATCAGATACGATGTGATAAGGAAAAATCCCATTTCATCGCCGCCGTTCAATGTTTTGCCCCATATCACAAACGCAATGAATTCAATAACAGTTACTGCAAGGGAAATAATTATCGGTCTGAACTTTTTCATTTCACCACTTCCTTTTATTTCATTATAATTTCCGTTTGTTAATAATACAAGTCGGATTTGTTAACTTTTTCTTCTGAGTTTACCGCCATAAGAATATGTACGCCCGAAACATTTATAAT
>JAXJVE010000159.1:0-1168 GCA_036308705.1 Acutalibacteraceae bacterium | reverse complement strand
TGCTGAAATGATTGAAAAAATCAATATGTCTCTTGAAGACGAAAACTCAGAAGTCAAAAAAAGCGAAACATCGATTGAAAATCTTGAGAAGCTTATTAAAGAAGCTGAAGAAGAAAGAAAAATACATCTTCGTCAGAAAGCAAGAGCTATTATCAAGGAACCTGATAAAGAAGAGGAACTTGAAGAATTGTATGACGAGATGGTTCAAGAGTGTACCGACAGAATTGAAGGTCTCAGAAATCAGATTGATATGATTTCCAATAGATGCAATATGGTTATTCATGTCAACAAAGTTGCAAAAACCGCACTTCAGATTTTCGATGACATCATCAATAAAGACAAGCTTAACACAAACGACTTGTTGCTTATAATTGAAAAGATCATCGTTTTTGAGGATCATATTGAGATTGAGTTGAAATCCGATATTGATGCTCTTCTCAGATGCGGAACGCTTCCCGAACCCTTGGAGAACGCCGCAAATTTTAATTCAGGCACTGTAGATATCGCATCAACTGAAATAGTCCAGGTGAGCAGAAATCACTCGGACAAGGTTTACAGTGTCAATGTTATCAGTAACGGCGACCCGTTGGAGATTTACACAGATTCGGATGGGGAGGTTATTTTTAAGAAATATTCGCCCATCGGCGAGCTTTCGTCGGTTACGGGGCAGTATGCCGATGTGCTTGCGAGAGGCACCGGGCTTGCGGTTATTATGACTGACCGCGACAGTGTTGTTGCGTGTGCGGGCATTTCCAAAAAGGAAATGCTTGACCGCAGAGTCAGTCGAAGCCTTGAAGCTCTTATGGAGCGAAGGGAAAATTATGTTTGCTGTGCCGACAGCGAAAGAATGAAGCCTGTTGAAGGCGTTGAAAAAGAGGCTGCCGTTGTGTTTCCGATTGTCGGCGGCGGTGATGTTTCGGGTGCGGTTGTGCTTCTTCTCAACGAAAACGGCTCGTGTCCGACTCAAACAGAAACAAAGCTTGCACAGATTGCCGCAAACTTTCTCGGCAAACAGATGGAAGAATGAAAAAAGGCTTGTACGGTTTATCCGTACAAGCCTTTTGTATCAATTGCCGTTGTTTTTTTATATGAGCAAATGTGAGTCTTTTC
Source organism: Acutalibacteraceae bacterium (assembly GCA_036308705.1). Lineage (GTDB taxonomy): Bacteria > Bacillota > Clostridia > Oscillospirales > Acutalibacteraceae > CAG-177. Next base: position 58 of record JAXJVE010000159.1, on the reverse strand, counting down.
GGAATTTTCCGGGAGAACTTCCTGTTTTTGCTTTAAATAAAGCTTTAAAGTGTGAATC
>JAXJVE010000158.1:0-1986 GCA_036308705.1 Acutalibacteraceae bacterium | reverse complement strand
TTTTGAAGTTCTTCTCGGCACAATGCTCAACCACCTTTATAATGACGGTAAAATCAGCCCTGTTGAAATCGCTCAGATTGCTCAGTTTGCTGAGAATGAATATTTCGGTAAACCCTGCGGACTTATGGATCAGATGGCTTGTTCGGTTGGCGGCTTTGTTATGATTGATTTCAAAGATCCCGCTGTTCCCGTTATCAACAAGCTTAACTTTGATTTCGGTGCTTGCGGTCATGCACTCTGCATTGTTGATACAGGCGGAAACCACGCAGACCTCACTGATGAATATGCAGCCGTAAGATGCGAAATGGAAAGCGTTGCTTCAAAATTCGGCAAAGCTGTGCTCCGTGATGTTGACAGAGCGGAATTCGAAAAGAACATATCGGTTGTGCGTGATTCAGCAGGTGACAGAGCGGTACTTCGTGCAATGCATTTCTATAACGAAAATGACAGGGTTGCAAAGCAGGCTGTTGCACTCGGTAACGGAGATTTTGAAGCATTCAAAGCTCTTGTTATTGAAAGCGGCGCATCATCATATATGTATAATCAGAATGTTTACACCTGTTCAGCACCTTCGTGCCAGCCCGTAAGCGTTGCACTCGCGATGTGTCAGGATATTCTCAACGGCAAGGGTGCGTGGAGAGTTCACGGCGGCGGTTTTGCGGGCACAATTCAGGCTTTTGTTCCCATGGATTTACTTGATGAGTTCAAAACAAAAATCTGTGCGGTGTTCGGTGAAAAATCTTGCTATGTTCTCAATATCCGTCCCGAAGGCGGTATTAAAGTAATATAATTCGCATTGGGGTGGCTTGCTTTTGCAGGTACACCCCTGCTTTTTTGAAAGGATAAACAATGAATAACTATTCTGAAATTTCATCTTTGCTTGAGAAACTCTGCGGTGCAAAAGGCGTTTCCGGTGCGGAAAACGAAGCCGCTGACGTTGTTTCGGAGCTTCTCGGCAAATATATGCCTGTTAGCGTTGACCCTCTCGGCAGCGTTACGGGCACAAAGGGAAGCGGTAAATTTCATATTTTGCTTGATGCACATCTTGACCAGATAGGTCTTGTTGTTACCGCCATAGATGAAGACGGCTTTCTTAAAGTTGCAAAATGCGGAGGTGCGGATATCAGAGTGCTTGCCGCATCCGAAGTTACCGTGCACGGCAAAGAAAAGCTTTTTGGTGTTATAACTTCAACACCGCCTCACCTTGTAACTGCCGATGATTCGGGTAAGGCAAAAGGGTTTGACGATATTGCAGTTGATATCGGCATGAGCAAAGAAGAAGCTGTGAAATATGTGTCTTTGGGTGACAGAATTACATTCAACGGTAAATTCACCCGTCTTGCGGGCAACAGAGTTTCTTCGCCTTCAATCGATGACAGGGCGGGCGTTGCCGCAATTCTCAGATGCCTTGAAATCCTTGACGATAAGGAACCTGACTGCAAAATCAGTGTATGCTTCTCCGTTCAGGAAGAAACAGGCGGAAGCGGTGCTCAGACTGCGGCGTTCACGGCAAATGCCGATGAGGCGATTGCCGTTGACGTAAGTTTTGCATCGGCACCCGATATAAGCAGCGAAAAATATGCAACGCTCGGTGCGGGTGCGATGATAGGATATGCACCGTCGCTTGATTATGATATGAGCAGAAAACTTTCTGATATTGCGGAAAAGAAAAATATCCCCAACCAGCCAGAAGTTATGGGCGGTAAAACGGGGACAAACTGCGATGAAATTCAGGTTGCGGGTAAAGGTGTCAGAACCGCATTGATTTCTGTACCATTAAGAAATATGCATACCGCAGTTGAGGTCTGCGACCTTGAAGATATAGAAAATACGGCAAGGCTTATGGCGGAATACATCATCGAAAGGAGCGGTGCAGATGCGTGAAATGATTAAAGACCTCTGCCTGCTTTCGGGTGTATCGGGCAGAGAAAATGCCGTTCGTGATTATATAATCGAAAAAATAAAAGATTATGCCGAATACAGCAT
>JAXJVE010000157.1:0-4811 GCA_036308705.1 Acutalibacteraceae bacterium | reverse complement strand
TGTGCGTAGCTCCGCTAATGAAAAATCAAAGATTTTAAACAAGGGTTTTACCCTTGCGCTGCATTGCAGCTATCCCAACAAATTATCCCGTTGTTTCATCTGAAGCAACGGGATTTTTGTATCCAAAAATAAATTAGGAGGTTCTATGAGTAAATCAAAAGAAGAATTAATTGAAGAGAAAATAAAAAACGAAAAGGAAATTGAAATCCTTGAACATCAGAAACAGCGGCTTGAGAATCGCATCGAATATCTCACTAAAGGCGACAGAGCAAAACGCACTCACCGTCTTTGTGAAAAAGGCGGTGCGATTGAAAGCGTTTGTCCCGAAACAAAGGATATGACTTCTACTGATTTTTATCAACTTGCCGAATTCATTTTCAATCTGCCCGAAGTGAAAAAGTTTCTTGAAAGGTTAATGCCGTAATGTCACTTTTTCATTTCCACGTTACCCAAATAAAACGGAGTGCGGGTCAGAGTGCTGTTGCGTGTGCCGCCTACCGTGCAGGCGAAAAATTGAGGAGTGAATATTACGGTGAAGTCAGCGACTACACCCGTAAAGGCGGTGTTGTTGAATCGGGAATTATGTTGCCTGAGTATGTTCCTCATAATCTTTCGGACAGAGAAACGCTATGGAACGCAGTCGAGAAAATCGAAAAAGGTAAAAAGGCTCAGCTTGCATACAGTTTTGATTTTGCTTTGCAGAATGAATTTACGATGGATGAAAATATTTCTCTTGCAAAGAAATTCATACGGGAACAGTTTGTCGAAAAAGGAATGATTGCAGACTTCTCAATTCATTCTCCCGAAACAAACAGCATAGCAAATCCCCACGTTCATGTTTTGTGTCCGATAAGACCGATTGAAGAAAACGGTGAATGGGGCAACAAACAAAAACGTGTTTATGAGCTTGACCGAAACGGCGAAAGAGTAACCGACCGTAACGGAAATTACATCTACTCTGCCGTACCGACAACCGATTGGGGCAAACCCGAAACCCTTGAACATTGGCGATCGGAATGGGCAAGGATGTGCAACGAAAAGTTTGAAGAAAAACAACTTGCAGACAGAATTGATTACCGCAGTTATGAACGACAAAGCGTAGATAAAATTCCAACCATTCACGAAGGAGTTTCGGTCCGTCAGATGGAAAGCAAAGGCATAAAAACCGATAAAGGTGAAAAGAACAGATTGATAAAATCTACAAACGCTTTGCTTACAGAAATCAAAGAAAAAATCAAAATCTTTAAAAGCTGGATAGAAGAAATCAAAGCGGAACTCGAAAAATTCAACCAACCCGAAACAACGCTTGTTGATATTCTGAATACATATCTCGATATGAGAAAAGAAGGCAGAAGCGATTGGAATAAATCTGCACAAACAAAAGGTTCTGTTGCCGACCTTAAGAAAATATCTCAGGCAATTATGATTCTGCAAAACAGAAATATCTGCACTCTTGATGAACTGAATGAAATTCTGAATCCGATTGACGAAACGAGAAAATCAATCAAGGCAGATGAAAAGAAAATCAAACGTCTGAAACAGCATATTTCAAAGATTGAAGATTATGAAAAACACAAATCGATTTATGATAAATATTCAAAAATATTTTTTGAGAAAAGCAAAGAAAAATATTATTCAGAACACGAATCTGAAATCGAGATATACAAAACTGCAGTCAGATATATGAAAGCAAATCCCGAATGTAAGCCGAGCGCAAAAGCAGAGATAAAATCAAAAATATCTGCATTGACCGAAAAGCAAAAATCTTTATCAGCCAACCTATCCACCCATCAATCCGAACTCCGTGAGCTTGAAGAAATCAGATACATAGTGAATCAAGCTATGGAACATAAAGAAAACGAAAAGCCGTCTGTTCTCAAACGCCTTGAAGAAGCGAAGAAACTGACGGCTCAATCCAACCGTTCTGCTTACAAAAAGCAGGAACAGAATATTGAATAATGAAAGGAAGATTCTTATGACAGAAAATATTTATGAACCCATTGAATACAATTATGACCCTTATGATTTATGCGAACTCTACGAACCAATTTTTGAACCGCCCGAATCTTTCATAGAAGAATGTGAGATTTACTGGTCAAACATCAGCAAAATTATGCGAAGGGTTTCACAGCACAAAATCGGTCACACCACATATATCGTGACAACCAAATTTTCAGGAACTGAAAAAATTCTCGATAAAGTTAAGAGAATGATTTTTGATGATAATGAGGAGGTTTCCGGGTGACAAACGAACATCTTTATGATATAATCGAAACGGACACAATAAAAACGTCAGCTGACTCACCCGAAAAGGAGGACAACACAATGAGTCAGCAAAAAATCACCATCCTTTATTGCCGCCTCAGTTCAGAGGACTCATTGGATGGCGAATCAAATTCAATACATAATCAAAGAGAATTCCTTACCAAGTATGCAGCCGATCACGGATTTACTAACACAAAAATTCTTGCCGATGACGGTTATACCGGAACCAATTTCAACAGACCTGCAATACAGCAGGCTTTTGATATGATTGAGCAAGGACTTGTCGGCACGTTCATCGTCAAAGATATGAGCCGATTCGGCAGAGATTATCTTCAGGTTGGTCAATACACTGAGTTGTATTTTCCGAGCAAGAATATCCGTTTTATCGCAGTGAATGACGGTGTTGACAGTGCAAAAGGCGAAGATGATTTTACTCCGTTCCGAAATCTGTTCAACGATTTCTATGCGAAGGATACAAGCCGAAAAATCCGTGCGGCATATAAGCACAAATCAAATAGTGGCAAGCACATTTCCAATGCGCCATACGGCTACATTGACGACCCTGACGAAAAAGGAGTATGGTTGCTCGATGAAGAAGCTGCTCCCGTTGTAAAAAAAATTTTTGATTTGGTTCTTGACGGCAAAGGTATCGAGCAGATTGCAAGAATATTGCAGAACGATTGCGTTCCGATTCCGAAAGCATTGTATGCAAGAAGAAAAGGAACACCCGAACCCGAGAATCCGTATTTATGGTGTACCGAAACAATCAGAAACATTATCTCGAGACAGGAATATACGGGATGCATCTGCAATTTCAAAACCTATTCCAAATCATACAAGCTCAAAAAGCGATACAAAAATGAAACCGAAGATATGGTTATCATTCCCGATGCACAGGAACCGATTGTAACTCAGGAGCAATGGGACAGAGCGCAGGAACTTCGTCGGCACAGAAGAAGGCAGACAAGCACGGGCAGACAGAGTTTGTTTGCAGGTTTGCTATTCTGCGGTGATTGCGGTCACAAGCTGAATTTTATGACTGCACGCAGATACGATGAAGACCAAGGCAGGTATATTTGTTCCGAATACAGAAGTGGCAGAGGTTCATGCAGTTGCCACTTCATTCGTGAAATCGTAATCAAAGAGCTTGTGCATAAACATCTGAGAGAAGTGCTTGCATACATCAGAGAAGATGTCGAAGGATTCCGTGAAGAATGGATTGCTCAAAAAGAGCTTGAAAAAGGCAAAAGCATAAGTGCCGAGAAAAAGAAACTCGAGCAGGCACGGAAAAGAATTAACGAAATCGACTTTCTGATGCAAAAGCTGTATGAAGATATGGCGTTCGGCATAATGAGTAAGGAAAGATATGAGAAATTCGCAAAGAATTACGAGGAAGAACAGAAGAAACTGGAAAAGGATTTTTCAGTAATGCAGGCACAGATTGAGAAAGCCGAAGCTGTAATCAGCAACATTGATTCATTCCTCAGCTTGGTTGAGAAATATGTAGATATCCCCGAACTTACGCCAAAGATAATCAATGATTTCATTAAGAAAATCGTTGTATTCGAAGCGGAAAAGATTGACGGAAAGAGATATCAGAGAGTTTATATTTTCTTCAACTTCGTGGATGAGATTGACATTCCTGCTTCATTCTCTCTCGACATACCGTTGATAAAAGCAAAATATGCGGTTCTTTGCCACGGTCTTGACTTGGCTTCATAAACAAAATTCACCAAAGGTTCCTTAAGAGTGTAAATATATATCCACTTTTCAAAAATGTCCCGCAACCCTTACCGCTTGTTGGTGAAATTTTTCCCCAAACCCCTGAAAAATCGGAGAAGAATTTAAAAAAATCTTTCTCCGAGCGACGCCACAGTGGCTTGAATATTTCTAAAATGATTTTTTGAATTTTATAATTTGCATTCGTTTAAATTGTGTGTTAAGATTAGGAACGTAATAATTCAAAAAGCAGAATGATCAGGTGAACTATGAAAATTATTATTGATGCGGATGCGTGTCCGGTGGTTGATATTGCCGTTGGCATAGCCAAAAAGCGCAATCTTAAATGTATACTCGTTTGCGACAACACTCATTTCATTAAGAAAGACGGTTCTGAAACCATTATTGTTGATAAGGGTGTAGATTCTACTGATTGCAAGATTGCAAACTTGACCGAAAAGGGTGATGTGATAATCATAGTGAGTGTTCATAACACAAGTGAACACTCACTTTTCTTTTTTTACATTTCCTCATTGTTAAATTTAATATGATTTGTTATGTATCGAGCAGGTTTCAGCTTGCTCTTTTTCGTTTTTAAAAGGTTTATAATATTCACTTATATATTAGTTTTATCCAAACAACTCTCTGTATTGAACAGGGTAATATCCTGTGTGTTGTTTAAAACGTCTTATGAAATTCGGATAGTCGTTGAATCCGCATTCTGTGCATATCTGCAGCACGGTCATGTCTGTGTGCTCAAGCAGTTTTTTTGCATATTCAAAGCGCATATTGTTCAGATAAACTTTGAAGTTTATTCCTTTTTCTGC
>JAXJVE010000156.1:0-5154 GCA_036308705.1 Acutalibacteraceae bacterium | reverse complement strand
CTGTGGTAGTGGTAGTCTGATTTTTTGTTGTAGTTGTTGTTGAGGGCTTTCTTGTGGTTGTGGGTTTTGTCTGCCTTACCTTTGTGGTTGTTTTGTTATCCGTTGTACTTTCCTCACTTGTTGACTCCAGCGACCATGTGGGTATTTCGCTTGTAGGAGGAGTATAAATAGGATAAGTGTAAATATTTTCGGTTGTGGTTTCGGGTACGGTTGTTGTTTCCTCACCGAAAATAAGAGGCAAGCCGTATTTTATACCAAAATAGCCCGCAGTACCGAAAACCGCAATAAGAAGCAGTGCCGCAACGGCAATGATTATTGCAATAACCTTACCCTTGCCGCCCGATTTTTTCTCAGCAACTCTTGCATCTGCATTAGCATAGGGTGAAACAGGTGTTTCTTCAAACGAAGCCTGACCCGCCGCACCGTAACTGTTGCGGTATTCTTCTTCATAATCCGCATCACTTTCGCCGACAACCGCAGCTGCAATGGGAGCAAAAATAGCACTCTCTTCAACGGTCATAAATGCCGCCATAACAGTTATATTATCCTTGCCGCCCTTTTCAAGTGCTCTGCGAATGAGCTTGCTTGCAACGGTCTGTGCATTTTCACCGTTTGAAAGGATTTCGGTAATCTCACCGTCATCAAGCATATCGGTAAGACCGTCGCTGCAAAGAAGAATAACATCACCGTCATCAATATCGTCAATCACGCTGATATTGGGTGAAAGTCCGCCTTCTTCGGGGAAAACACCGAGATGACGGGTAAGTCTTTTTGCATCGGGGATACGGTTGATATTATCCTGAGAAACCTGACCCGCATCAACAATAGTCTGTGCGTGAGTATGGTCAAAGCTTATCTGCTCAAGAATACCGTTTGAATAATGATAAACTCTTGTATCGCCGATATTAACGCAGTAAACTCTGCCGCCAACGGCATAAACAGCCGCAAGAGTAGTGCCCATACGCTTGCCTTTTGCGGCAATTTCGGCACAGATACGGTTGTTAGCATCGTCAAGACAATTTGAAATTGCGTAGCTGAAATCTTCGCCGCTTTCATAAACATTCTGAGAATGTGCAGCTATTGTTTCAACCGCAATACCCGATGCGATTTCACCGTAGCTTTCGCCGCCCATACCGTCGCAAACGCTGAGATGGAAAGGCTCAGACATACTCTGAACAAAAGCAGAACCTTTTTTAAGGTCGCCTGTTGAGGTGAGTCTGCCGTTAAGATTGTAGTTATCTTCGTTTTCTTTTCTTATTCTGCCTGCGTGTGTTACCGCACACACATTGGCTCTTAATTTTTTCATTACTGTCCCCCGTAGAGCAAATCTTATTTGAGAATTCCTTCTGCCTTTGCCCAATCATACCATACTTCAATTGATCTCTTTCTTGCAGGGCCGAGATCATGGCCGCATCTTGTGAACCACTTCATATCAATACCCTGAAGGCCTACAAGATACTTGGCACTTGCCATAAAGCCTGAATCAATGCAGTTATCAAGAGCAATGATATGCTGATGTGTTATTTTTGCTGCTTCAAGGTCGCCCTTTGTAAATTCATCCCACATCTTTACGAAAAGACCTGCACCGCATGAGGTGGGAGTTGCACAAACGCCTCTTGCACCCTTGAGGTATGCATCATAAAGGAAGGGAATATTTGCCTGAAGAACGTTTGAATCGCCCTGAACAGCAAGCTTTGCTTCGATTCCGGGCATATTGCTTGTTGTATCCTTGATTCCCTTGAACTTACCTGTTTCAACAAGCTTACCGTATGTAACGCTGTCCATAAGATGAGGACGAAGGCCGGGGAATTCATAGAGAATAATGGGAAGCTCTGTATGTGAAGCAAGTGCTGTCATATAATCATACATTTCATCAGGCTTATCACACATACCCTTTGTTACGAATACAAGACCGTTTACGCCCTGCTGCTCAAGTGCTTTCATTTCTTCAATCTGATCATTGAAGCCTTCCTGAAGGTTTGCGGTTGCAAAAACAGGAACACCGTTTGAATTTTTAACTGCAAGACCTGCACACTTGATTCTCTCTTCGAGAGTGAGTGTTGTCATTTCCGATGAGCCGCAGATTGCGAAAAGATGCTGGGGCTTAAAAGCTGCCTGCCATGCAACATATTCTTCGTAAACTTTGTAGTCAATTGTTCTGTCCCAATTAAAGGGAGTAAGGATAAGAGAATAAACGCCTGAAAATTCATTAAACTGTGACATAAATGCACCTTCTTGTTGATATTTTGCTTTCGCTTGATTAAAATTATAACTCAGTTAATTCTAAAAATCAATAGTATCTGACAATATTAATTTATAATTAACATTATTTATTGACTTTTTTATGATTTATAAATATACTATATGCTGATATTAAATTGCTCTAAGGTATGGATTTATGAACTCTCAGAAAAGTTTTTTTAAAAATATGCTTAAACTCGCTCTGCCGATTGCAATGCAGCAGCTTCTTGTTTCGTGTGCCCAGCTTATAGATACCGCAATGGTAACAAACCTCGGCAACACCGAAGTTTCGGCTGTAGGCGTTTCATCAAGATGGATATTTCTGATGAATCTTTTTTATTTCGGCATTTCATCGGGTTCAGCAGCTATGATTGCACAGTTCTGGGGTGCTAAAGAAAAAAGTAATATCCGCAAATCATACGGCATCGCATTGATTTTCGGATTTACCGTAGCCGCAATTTTCACAACGGCAATGTTTTCAATCCCCGAAACTCTGATAAAAGTATTTACAGGCACGGCAGAAAATCAGTTGCCCGTAATAGCCGCCGCAACAGATTATATAAAAATCGTTGCATTTATGGCTCCGTTTGCGGCATTCAATCAGATATCCTGTGTTGCACTCAGGTCAACAGAAAGGGTAAACCCTCCCCTTTTTACCTCGATTGCCGCCGTTGCAGTCAATACATCTCTTAATTTTCTTCTTATCAACGGTAATTTCGGCTTCCCGAAACTCGGAATCAGAGGTGCCGCTGTTGCAACGCTCACCTCAACCGTATTGCAATCTGTTCTTCTTTTTATTGTATTACGCACATCAAAAGACGTATACAACGCAAAAATCAAGGAATTTTTCACGCTTACCAAGGATTTCTTCCGCCGTTTTTCGGTTGTATGTATGCCTGTTGTACTTAATGAAGTTGCATGGGCAATCGGCACAAACATATATGCAATGGTCTTTGCAAGGCAGGGCGAAGAAGCTTATGCGGGATACACCATATTCAGTTCAATCGAACAGATAGCGTTTGTTTTCTTTGTCGGTATATGCCACGCCTGCTCAATAATGACGGGTAAAACAATCGGCGAAGGTAACGAAAAAGGTGCATACAAACTTTCAAAAAAATTCCTTATAATGACTCCGATAATCGGCGTTGTAACGGGCACGGTACTTTTCCTTATAAGGAATCCCCTTCTCTCACTTCTCGATATAGAAACGCAGACGGCATTCGATATTGCATCGCTTCTTATAATGATTTATTGCCTGTGGCTTCCTTTCAGAAATATTCCATATACGCTGATAGTCGGCACCTTCCGTGCAGGCGGTGACACCAAAGTCGGCATTGCATACGATATGATATCGCTTTATCTGTTGGGAGTTCCCGTTGTGGCATATCTCGGACTTGTTGCAAAAGTTGATTTCGGATATCTTATTCTTGCGATGTATCTTTGCGAAGATATACCCAAAATTATAATGAGTTTATACCGTTTCAAAAGCAAAAAATGGATAAGAAATCTTACAAAATAGAGGGATTGTTTATGGAATTCAACTCAATCAGACTCATTCAGAAAGAGCCTTACGGCAGATATGACTGCGGTAAAGGTTGTGAAATGATTCTTTTCAACAACTGCACAAAAGAAGATTTTGAAACTCAATGCGGATTCATAGCTGAGAGCAATTATTCTCTGTATGATTGCTTTGAGTTAAAAAACAATATATTCAAAACATTTATCGGCAAAAAACTTATACATATTTATTTTTGCGAAAGCGAACAGAAACTGCGTATCATTGCCGACCCGAACAAAAATCTTTTCAACAGAATGCCCGAAAACTGTGCATCAACCTATCCCGTAACTCTCTGGCAATTTGAGGTTGACCACAGCCTGATAGACTGCGGTATGTGTTATATCGTAAGATGTTGCGACGGCAGTTTCTTTGTTATTGACAGCGCTCATATGTATTCGGTTAATGACGATGTGAGAATAATCGAATTCCTCAGAAAAATGAACGGCGGCAAAAAGCCCGTTGTTGCGGGTTGGTTCCTTTCACACGGGCACGATGACCACGTTTCAAAACTCAACGATATAATTGATTATCACAAAGGCGAAATAGAAATCGAAACCGTTTATTATAACTTCCCGCCCTCTGACCATAAAGACGGGCATCATTGGGGCGAAGCCAACCACGCAATTACCGCAAGATTCGATAAATCGCTCGAAGAAAACGATATCAGAGTTGTAAACCTTCATTCGGGTCAGCATTTTTATATCAGAAACCTTGAGTTTGTTGTGCTCTGCACTCACGAAGATATTTACCCTGAATCATCAGAGAATTATAATGACACAACAACCGCTCTTATGATGCACGCAAACGGAAGCAAGGTGCTTTTCCCGGGCGACGCTTCAGGTGAGAGCGATAAAGTTATTGTTCCCCGATGGGGCGATTATCTGAAATGCGATGTTGTTCAGGTATCGCATCACGGACACACAGGCACTTCAACCGAATTCTACCGCCTTGCAGATGCCGACTGTGCGCTTTTTGCAATAACGGTTATCAAATTCGATGAAGAATTACCGAGGCAGGAGCCAAACCGAGTTGCAATTGAGCTTGCAAAAGAATATCACATTGCCTCAAACGGTACGGTTGAAATTCCTCTGCCGTATAAATTCGGTCAGACAAAGATACATCCCGATGAAACTTTTGAGGATTTCAACGGAATTTATCAGCTCTGGTCGTATGAATATACAGACGAAAGAAAAGAACAGCTTTATAATGATTTCCTCAGAAGACGAGGATAAAATCAATAACATAAAGGAAGGAAATGATAACTATGTTTTGGCAGTATTTTGGTATAGCATTGCTTGCAATTCTTGCAATCTTGCACTTAATTGAGCGTCAGTTCTTTTTAAAGACGAAATTTT
>JAXJVE010000155.1:0-7827 GCA_036308705.1 Acutalibacteraceae bacterium | reverse complement strand
GTTTATATCAAGAGCATTATCCCCTCAAAAATGAAGATAAAGCTGATTATTGTTGACTGTTTTGATGCGGATTATCCCGTTACCGCCCCGAAATATTTTATCAAAGACGGTCACATCGACAGCTGGATTTATTCCCCCGCCGAAAGCCCGAAGATAATTGAATCGATGTTTTAAAATAAAAAAAGCCTTGCATCAAGCAAGGCTTTTGATTATTCTTCCGCCGCCGAGGACGGTGTTTCCTTCATATATAACCGCACTCTGACCGGGTGTTATTGAACGCTGAGGTTCATCAAAAATTATCGTTACCGTTCCGTCACCGTTCGGGCTGATTGTTGCGGGCTGTTCACTTGCCCTGAAACGGATTTTTACATTTGCCTTTATCGGCTGAGTGAGTTCATCGAACGCAATCCAGTTCATCTTATCCGCAACAAGACCGATGCTGTACTGACTGCCGTTTTCACCGATGGTTACGGTATTATTCTCTGCCGAAATTCCCGTTACAAACATCGGTTTGCCAAACGCACCGAGCCCTTTACGCTGACCGATTGTATAATTTATAATTCCGTTGTGAGTGCCGAGAATTTTGCCTTCTTTATCAACAAAATCGCCCTTGGGAGAGGTTATTCCGAGCGAGCTGAGATATGCGATATAGTCGTCATTCGGCACAAAGCAGATTTCCTGACTGTCCTTTTTTTCCGCAACGTGAATTCCCGCCTCTTCGGCTTTCTGACGTATAAACGATTTTTCAAGCCCGTCAAGCGGAAATACCGAGTGCGAAAGCTGAAACTGGCTGAGCCTGTAAAGAAAATAGCTCTGGTCTTTTGCAGTTTCGGAGCGTTTGAGCAGATATCTGCCGTTATTTTCTTCTATTCTGGCATAATGGCCCGTTGCAATGCCGTCGCATCCGTTTTCGAGTGCGTAATCGAGCATCACGCCGAATTTTATCGCATAGTTACATTCAACGCAGGGGTTGGGTGTGCGTGCCGAAAGATACTCCGCAACAAACGGGTCGATAACTGATTTTCTGAAAAAATCACGGCGATCAAGCACACGAAGTTCAATGCCGAGTTTATCGGCAATTCTCTGTGCATCGGATATATCGCCGTCTGCGGCATTATCGGGTTTAAGGCGGAGTATAACGCCCATAACATCATATCCCTGCTCAAGAAGGATATGTGCCGCCGCACTGCTGTCAACTCCTCCGCTCAGGCCGACTGCCAATTTTTTCATAAAATCACCTCTTTTTATCTTATTTGATAAGTATAACATATATTATTCCCAATTAAAATAGCAATATGGAAAATTGAATTTTTTTCGGGCACAAAATCCCTTAAAAAGTCAAAAAAAGCTTGCACAAAAATTTTTGATGTTGTATAATTATTGTATATTAGGCGATTATGCGATTTTTGAAAGAGAGGGAATTTTATGCCGGCTGATTTGCATTGCCACACCAAACTTTCAGACAGTTCAATGGGTATTGACGACCTTCTTGTACTTGCTCAGAAAAAGGGTGTTACCACCATTGCCATTACTGACCGTGACTGCCAGGCAGCTACGGTAAGGGGAAAAATTATAGGTGAACGCAGAGGAATTACAGTTATCCCCGGCGTTGAAATTTCTTCTTTCGATTCAAAAAGAGAAAAATATGTTGAAATTCTCGGCTATCTTTGTGACAGCCCTGACAGACTTGAGGGTCTTTGCCACAGAAATATTGTTCAGAGAAAAAAGGCAAGCCAGCTTATGACTCTCAAGGTTGCCAGAAAATATCCCATAACACCCGAACTTGTACTTAAATGTGCAACAGGTTCAACCGCTGTTTTTGAGCAGCATATTATGCACGCTCTTCTTGAATGCGGACTTACGGATAAAATCTACGGTGAGCTTTATAACGAGCTTTTCTCACCCGAGAGCAGCGAAAACGTGCTTGTTAAGGTTTCATACCCCGAACCCGCAGAGATTATTGAAGCAATTCACGAGGCAGGCGGCATTGCAGTGCTCGCACACCCCGCTTCAAGCGACTGCATTGAACTTATGCAGGAACTCACCGATGCGGGAATCCTTGACGGTATTGAGGTTTATCATCCCAATAACACCCCCATTCAGGAAGAAATGCTCAAAAAATATGCAAAAGCAAAGGGTCTGCTTGCAATCGGCGGTACTGATTTCAAAGGAATGTATTCAAAAAATACTGTTTGCATCGGCGACTGTATGACACCCGACGCAGATTTAAAGGCTCTTATGAGCTATAAAGCTAAAATGAAAAAAAAGAAAGCAGCAACGGAGAAATAAAATGAAACACAACGATGAAGATATCAAAATTTTTCATCCTTCAAAAAACGGTTCAGCCGGTGCCGACCTTGCAGAGCTTGCACTGATGATGGATATTTACCGCACAAACGGTAATATGGAAAAGGCAACCTCTCTCGGTCAGAAACTTGCGGATATTTCGCCCGAAAACATTTGCCCCAACGATGCGGCAAAGCTCAATACAAACGAAGTGCGTATGCTCAGGGCACTTATGGTGTTCTCTGCTCAGATTTCGCTTCATAAATATCTGCCTCATCAGATGCTTTCATCTCAGGCGGTCAACGCAATGTATGAAAAAATTTCAAAAATGCACCCCGGTCTTTTTGAAAATATCTCAGACGGCTCTTCTTATACATTCTATTATCTTTCGGTCAGAAAAAATAAGAATGTTGAAGAAAATATCGGCAAAAACTACGCCATGCTCTGCGACAGAGATAACAACGAGTTTTATGAAGCACTCGGCACAAAAGTTTTTACACAGACAGATATTCTTGTCTGCGATTTAATTGAAGAATTTGAATTCAAAGCATAAAAAAACACCGCTTTGGCGGTGTTTTTCATTTTATACCGAGAATTTCATCGGCTGAGGTATCAAAACATTTTGTGAGGGCAACAAGAATTTCACACGGAAGCGGTCTTGAACCGTTTTCATATTTCGTATACGTACTTCGGCAGATATGATGTCCGTATTTTTTTAATTCTTCGCATACATTGTTTTGTGTCATCTTTTTTGAAAGCCTTATTTTTTTCAGTTCTGTTTTCATTTTTATCCTCACATTCTTATCTTTAACACAATTATAAGCACAAAATATGCTAAAGTCAAGAAAATTTCTTATCATTAGCATAGAAGGTGCAATATGAAAATTTATGATTACGAAGGCAAAAAGAATGTCTGCGGTGAAAGAGTGCGTGAAGCAAGATTAAAAAACAGGCTTTCTCAGGCTGACCTTGCCGCCCGCTTGCAGGTTTCAGGTATTGTTATTGAAAGAGACAGCATTTCAAGAATAGAAATCGGTACAAGATTTGTTGCAGACTATGAACTTATGGTTCTTTCTGATATTCTCGGCGTATCGGTTGACTGGCTCTTAGGTAAATAATAAATTAAAGCACCCAGAAGGGTGCTTTTTTTATACATTATTAAGGCTTTCAACATAGTTTGTTCTTTTGAGGAGGGTCTGCGATGAAATCTGCGAAATATAAACCTTATCCTTGCCGTCTTTTGTACGGCAGACAATAAATGATTTGGGCAGATCGTAGCAGATATTTTCAACGATTCCCGCCTTTTCAGCCATTGCAAGATAATTTCTTGTGCTTTTTGAAACCGTTGTTGTATCAAGGTCAAAAATTCCTATTATTTCATCAAAGGTAATAACCTTATCCATTCCGAGATGAAGATACATAATTTACTCCATTTCTTTTATTTCGCCGTTTACAACCTCAAACGCCTTGCCTTTTTTGGAGCGGAGAAGAGTTGACGGGTCACAGCAAGTGATAAACACCTGCCAGTTATCAAGATAATTGAGAATAAAAGTCTGTCTGCCTTCGTCAAGCTCGCTCATAACATCGTCAAGAAGCACAACGGGACATTCGCCCGTTATTTTTTCAATAATCGATGCTTCGCCGAGCTTCATTGCAAGTGCACACGACCTTTGCTGACCCTGAGAGCCGAAAACCCTTGCATCTCTGCCGTTGAGGTTGAGCACAATATCGTGGGTATGTGGCCCCGCATTGGTATAAAGCCTTTTTATATCGGCTTCTCTTGATTTTTCAATTTCCGCAACGAGCTTTTCTTTTATTTGCTCTTCGCTGATATTCTCTTTTGAAAAATCATAGTAAAAATCAAATTTTTCTCTGCCTGAGCTGATACCGTTATAGATTTCTGCCGAAAGTGCTGAAAGCTGTTCAACATAATCAAGGCGATATTTTATGATTTTTGTGCCGAGATTTGCAAGCTCGGTATCCCAAGGAACCATATAATCATAATCAAAACTGCGTTCGCCCATCTTTTTGAGAAGAGCGTTTCTCTGCTCAAGCACACGCAGATAGCGTGACATCACAACCGCATAATTCGGTTTGATAAGGCTCAGGGCAATATCGAGCATTTTTCTTCTTTCACCCGGCCCGTCCTGAACAAGACCGAGGGTTGCGGGTGAAAAAACAACTGCGTAGTATTTGCCCATCATCACTCTCGGCGATTCTTCCTTAATACCGTTAAGGGTGATTTCTTTGCGTTTATTGATTTTCATAACCGCAAGTTGTTCACGCGAGTGTGAATAAAAATTATTTTCAATTTCTGCTTCATCTGTGCCCTGTTTTATAAGCTGGGCATTTTTTCTTGCCCTGAAGCTGTAAAAACCTGTCAGAAGCCAGATGCTTTCAATAATATTTGTTTTGCCCTGACCGTTTTCACCGTAAATAACATTCATTTCGGGGTGCGGATCAAATTCAACAAAATCAATATTTCTGAAATTTTTGGCGGAATGATGTTTGATTATCATATTATTCTACATTATAAACAACATTTTCAAATTCGGCATTATCGCCTGAGCGGAGTTTTTTGCCTCTCTGGGTACAAACTTCGCCGTTGACTCTTACTTCGCCTTCCTGAATAACGATTTTTGCGTGACCGCCTGTCTGAACGGCATCGCACATCTTGAGGAATGCATCGAGTCTTATAAAATCGGTATCAATTTTTTTTGAAACCTGCTGTTTCTGAGCAACTTTAACTTTAATCTTCATTTTTCAGCCTCACGGGAAGAATTAAGAATATAAACTCATCGCCCTGATTGGGTACGATAAGAATGGGTGCAACCGCACCGTTGAGCATAATTCTGACTTCATCTGTATCGCAAACTTTGAGTGCTTCAATCATATACTTATTATTAAAGCCGATTGTACAGCTTTCGCCCTCAATTTTTGCCTGAATTTTATCGTTTGCAGTACCGAGAGATGTGATACTTGAAATTTTGATAAGATTTTCTTCAAAAACACACTTAACGGGGCTCTTGATTTTATCGGTAATGATAAGCGAAGTTCTGTCGATACTGTCGATAAAGCTTCTTGTGTTAACATTGATAACTGTTTTTGTTGATGAAGGAATTGCAGCCTTATAGTTAAGGAATTCACCGTCAAGAAGGCGTGAAATGATACGGTAACCGCCAAGTTCAAAGATAATATGTCTTTTGCCGACGCCGATTGTTACGTTATCATCCTCTTCTTTCATCAGCTTCATAACTTCTGAAAGTGTTTTTGCGGGAACAACAAATGAAAGAGCCTCTCCGCTGTATTCAATATTTTCGTTTCTGATTGCAAGACGAACACCGTCAACTGCGATAAGTCTGATATGATTGTTTTCAATTTCAAACTTAACACCTGTATGAACGATTTTGCTGTCCTTCACCGAAACTGAAAAAATTGTTTTTCTTATCATATCCTTGAGGAGATTCTGATTTACGGTAACGGGATATCCGCCCGAAACTGAGGGAAGCTCGGGATATTCTTCCGCAGAAATACCGATGAGGGTTGATTCAAACTCTCCGCAGGTGATTGCCGCAATATTTCTTTGATCACTGTAAAGGCTTACAACACTTTCGGGAAGCTTTCTGAGAGTTTCGCTGAAGGTGTGTGCATTGAGAACAAGCTCGCCTTCCTCTTCTATTCTTGCGGGGATTGAAGTTGTGATACCCATTTCAAGGTCATAACCTGTCAGAGTAAGAGCACCTTCTTTTGCAACAAGAAGAATACCTTCGATAGCGGGTATTGCAGTTTTTGATGAAGCAGCTCTCTGCACATTCTGGCAAGCCTCAGAAAGTTCAATCGTATTGCAGAAAATTTTCATTTTGTTCCTCCTCAGGACTTTCCACACACGGAAAGCCGAATTAATAGCGTTTTAAAAAAATAACCGTAATTTTCTGATTTATATAAAGTAAGGTTATATATATTTATAGTAGTTATAGTAGGGGGCGTGGAAATATGGTATAACTCCCGAACCCCTTGAAAAATATGGATTTTCTGATAAAAATTATCAACTGTTTTTGGTGAATAACTTTGAGTTTTCAACACCCCGCTCAGGGTAAAAGTGCAAAGGTGGAAAACCGATATGTGGAAAAGTATAAATATGTGGAAAACTTATACCCTGTTTATAAGTGAAAAATTAAGAGTGAATAGTGAAGAGTTTCGGAAGGGCTTTGCCCTTACCCGAATATATTAAGCGTCGCAGACCCTTAACTTTTCATTTTTCACTATTCATTATTCACTGTATTACAGCTCATTTCTGCCTTCAAGTGCTCTGATAAGAGTGAATTCATCGGCATATTCAAGGTCTGCACCAACGGGCACGCCGTATGCAAGACGGCTCACATTAACACCCAGAGGTTTGATAAGCCTTGAAATATACATTGATGTTGCTTCGCCCTCAACGGTGGGATTGGTTGCCATAATAATCTCTTTTACCGTATCGTCGCTGAGCCTTAAAAGAAGCTCTTTTATGCAGATATCTTCGGGGTTTATATCGTTCATCGGCGAAATAACACCGTGAAGTACGTGATAAAGCCCGTTATATTCGTGAGTACGCTCAATTGCGATAACATCTCTCGGGTCTTCAACAACGCAGATTGTTGATTTATCCCTTGACTGAGATGAACAAACCGAGCAAACATCTCCGTCTGTAAGATTACAGCAGATTTCACAGCGTTTTATTGAGCTTCTCGCATTGAGAATTGTTTCGGTAAACTTCTGTGCATCTGCGTCGCTCATTGAAAGTATATGAAATGCAAGCCTCTGTGCACTTTTTCTGCCGACTGACGGAAGGCGTGCAAACTGCTCAATGAGTTTATCGAGTGAAGGTGTAAATCCGCTCATCAGAAAAGACCGGGGATTGAAAGACCGCCCTTAGCTCTTTCCATACCCTGCTCCATAGCTTCGTTTGCCTTGCGGATGCTCTCGTTGAAAGCTGAAATGATAAGGTCCTGAAGCATATCAATATCTTCGGGGTCAACGATTTCGGGCTTGAGGTTAACTGCGGTAACTTCGTGTGCACCGTTAACGGTAACTTCAACTGCACCGCCGCCTACGCTTGAAGAAAATTCGGTTGCTTCAACTTCCTGCTGAATAGCAGCCATATTCTCCTGCATTTCCTGAATTTTTTTCATCATATTGCCGCCCTGGGGAGCACCGGGAATTCTTGCTTTCATATTATAATCCTCCGTTAAAAGTGTTTATTTTACTTTTTAAATTTTCAAGGGGACTTGTTGCCGCCTTGGGTTTTTCGTTATTTGAAACGGCAATTTTCATCTTTTTGCCGACTACCTCATAAACAGCTCTTGCAAGCTCTTTTGAATGGGTATCCGTGCAGATAAAATCAAAAAGAGTGGGGTTATCGGAATGAATAACTACTCTGCCGTTTTTGATGGTTGCGGTTGAATTTGCCATAATTCCGAAAAGCGGAATATCGTATTTCATAATTTTTTCAAGCACATCGGGCCAGCCTGCAAAGTTGCCGTCGGGAATATCAACATCGGG
>JAXJVE010000154.1:0-4176 GCA_036308705.1 Acutalibacteraceae bacterium | reverse complement strand
TATTTCTTCCGCAAGCTCAGCTGCGGTATCTTCATCTTCACACAAAAGCAGTTCAAGTGCTTTGTTTGCCGAACCCATTCTGCCTGCCGCATTGATTCTGGGGCAAACGGTAAAAGCTGCCGTTGAAGCGGAAACAGCTTTGTCGCCAACGCCCGCAATCTCCATAAGAGCACTGATACCGGGTCTCGGGCATTCGTTCATAAGCCTGATACCTCTGCGAACCATAACACGGTTTTCGCCCGTAAGAGTCACAACATCACCGATTGTACCGAGTGCAACAAGATCACCGTATTCTTCGATAAGAATATCGCCGTCATCACCTTCAAGTGCACACACAAGCTTGAAAGCAACACCAACACCCGACATCTCTTTAAAACTGCTCGGGCAATCACTTCTGTGAGGGTCAACAACAGCTATTGCATCGGGAAGGACATCGCCGACTTTGTGATGGTCGGTAACTATAAGATCAACACCAAGCTCTTTTGCACGTGCCGCCTCATCAATTGCAGAAACGCCGTTATCAACCGTTACAATAAGTTTAACGCCTTTTTCAGCAAGCATTTCAACTGCACCGATATTCAGACCATAGCCTTCGGTCAGCCTGTCGGGAATGTAGCGGATAACATCGGCACCTCTTGTTTCAAGATATGAATAAAGAAGTGCGGTTGCGGTAACACCGTCTGCATCGTAATCACCGAAAACGCAGATAAGCTCGCCGTAATCTATCGCCTTATTTATCCTCTCTGCCGCCTTACCCATATCGGCTATGGAAAGCGGTGAAAGCTGAAGCGGAGCATCGGGATCAAAAAAATCGCCTGTTACATCTATATTGTCAAAACCTCTGGAGGTAGCTATCAAAGCTGCAAAAGGGTCAACGCCAAGCTGTTCGGAAAGCTGAACGGCAAGTTCTTTATCGCCCTTTGTAACTACCCACTGTTTACGTCTCAAAAACAATCATTCCTTTCAATATCCAATAAGTATAACATTTATAGTAAGATATTTCAAGATATAATATAAATAAATATAGTGTAAATCGCGTGCACAACAAAAAGACCGTACCTCTTGGCACGGTCTGTATATTCAATATTCAATTTTACTTATTCGCTCACAGCCGCCGTCAATCAATTCAAAACATTCAATATGCTTTCAATTGCGGTTCTGGCGGTTGATGCAGAATGTAATTTTATTTTCTGATCTTACCGTTAAATTCCGCCTGATTATTATTGATTGAGCATTGCGGCTGCGAGCTGATGTGCGTCACTGTACATCGGGTATCGCCGCCTTTCCTTATATTCAATTCTGACCTGTTTGCCTGTGATATATGGTCAAGAGGCTTTGCAAGGGAATTTATTTTATCCGTTTAATCAAGTTTTTGCTGCTTGAAATTTTTCAATGTTTTTATCCCTTGTTTCTTTCCTCGACTATAATATAGCACATTGTTTGTGCGTTGTCAATAGTTTTTTGTGCAAAAGTTAAAAACTTTTATATATTTTTCACTTATCGTTATTTCCTATTGACTAACGCCCGCATTGGAGTTAAAATATAAACAGAATAAAAAAGGATGGTAATAATCTGATGAATAACGAAGAATACACCCCTGATATTGTCAGCATAGTTGACGAAGAAGGCAAAGAACATATTTTTGAGGAGCTTGACAGAATCGAAACAGACAGCGGCAGATACATTGCTCTGCTCCCCATTCCCGAAACTCCCGACCAGATAACAGAGGAAGATAACGCACTTATCATTCTTAAGGTTGAAGAAGAGGCAAACGGTGAAACATACCTTTGCCCCATCGAAGACGATGCTGAATTCAACGAAGTCGGTATGGCTTTTGAAGAAAGACTTGCCGATATGTTTGAATTTGATAACGAAGAAGAATAATCTGAACGTTTACGCATAATATTACTATAGTAAAAAACCCTGCCTTGTGCGATATAACTGCAGCCTATATGTAACCCAACACACACTATAAGGGAGCCTATCTCCGATGACGGATTGCAGACCTCCCGGTCAGGCCCCGAGCCTGATTGGACGAAGGGAGCGAGAGGGCTTCGGGCGGCACCCACCTGCTTGAGAGCAGGTTACAATCGGCTGCATACGGCTCGGCGGGGTTATTTTTCGGAGGAAATCGGAAGTGCAAAAACTTTTCAACGCAGATTTACTTGATATTGTCCCTGTTGAGAAGGGTTTTATATATGCCTGCAAAGAAACCTTGCCTGATTCAGGCGAGGCAATTGCTTTTTACAGCTATAATCAACAAGTGGATATTTTTGAAAAAATTCCTGTTCTGACCTACATAAATCTCAAATTCGGCGATAACGGAGCCGACCTTGCCAGAACACTGAAGGATTTTGTCACCTGTAATGTTGTTAGCCTCACAAGCAACACAAAGGCGGTCTGTTATCCTGACGGTTCGTTCAAAATTCTGGGTACAATGGGTGAGATTATTTCTGAAACAAAGATTGAATATCTTGATAATCCCGCGTGTTCACCGCTTGTTTACGGAACGGATCTTTGGTTGGTAGTTCCCGATTCAAACGCTATTATCAACTATTCCATCAAGCATAACCGCATAGAGTTCCGTATCGGAAGCCCCAAAGAAAAGGCATTTTGCCACCCTGTTGACCTTGCTTTATATGATGATAAATTATACATCTGCAGTGCGTATTCATACAAAATCCGCACTCTCAGCCTTAAAGATTACACAGTAAAAGATTACTGTATTTTCAACGAGCCCGTTTTAAAATATTTCAGAGTTGACGGTATCGAATATGCCGTTATGCAATCGGGTGTTTACAGTTTATAATTTTAAAAGCCATCGGAACATAAAATCCGATGGCTTATTTTTATATGTATCTGAGTATCCGTACATCCCATAAGCTTTAACCGAATACATTTTGCAAAAGCTTATAAATCAGACCTTCCTTAAAGTCAATATATACCACTTCGCTGCCCGAAAACAGCCTGAAAAAATACACCGCAAACATACCGACAGCCGCAACGATAAGCAGAATATCAAAAATTTTGGGCGGTATTTTTTTGCGTATAAGCAATATAATCAACGCTGCGGGCATAAAAAATATCAGCGGATGCATCTGAAAAGCAAGCTGAAAATCGAGCTTCAGAAGTGCCTCTGCAGCTCTTGACATTCCGCACCCGGGGCAGGTTACACCAAGAAAGACTTTGGTAGGGCAACCGATAAACGCATAGAACAATATCAGCACCGCAATTATAATCAGATACGGATAATATTTTTTTAATTTTGATTTTATAAAAACTGAATATTTCATAACTGAAATTTATCACGAAACACCGTTTTTGTCAAGCAAACAGAGTGATATTTCAACAAAAATCGCATAAAAATTATTGATTTTTTATTCAGGTTGTGATATTCTTTTTCTATATTGATTCGTGGAGGAAATACAATGAAAATCGCACTCGAATACAGTGACAAATTTGACATCAAAAAGCTCTCACGTTTTGCGGTTAAGGGAATCACCCGTATCTGCAACGAAATCGGGCCCCGCAAGCCCGGTTCTCCCGAAGAGCTCAAAGCTCAGGAGCTTATGGCAAAAGAGCTGAAAAAATCCTGTGACGAGGTCACAATCGAAGAATTCAAGGTTCACCGTCAGGCATTTATGGGATTCATCCCCTTCACGGTTGCCTGCTCAATCGCAAGCGTATTTGTATATGCATTTGCAAACCCGGTTATAGCTCTTGTTCTTGTTATTCTCGGCGTTATCCCCATGCTCCTTGAGTTCCTTATGTACAAACAGTTTATTGACCCCTTGTTCCCCTCTCTTCCCAGCCACAATGTTATCGCAAAAAGAGCACCCAAGGGTGAAGTTAAAAAACGCATTATTTTTGTCGGACATTCAGACAGCCAGTTTGAATGGACTCTTAACTATTGGCTTGGCGGAATCGGAATGAAGCTTGTGCTTATCCCCGCAGTTGTTGGCGTTGTTGCAGACCTTATCGTTGCAATTCTCGGTATTGTTTTTGCGGGCACAAACGGTGCTCTTGAATCTGCCGAACCCCGTTGGCTTATGATTACAGCCTTTGTTATCGGCTGTGTATTCATCCCCTTCCAGCTTGCATTCCTTCTTTTCCAGAATCCGTTCAAATCAGTTCCCGGCGCAAACGATAACCTTACAGGTTGCTACGGTGCTATGG
>JAXJVE010000153.1:0-2428 GCA_036308705.1 Acutalibacteraceae bacterium | reverse complement strand
GTGCGAGGCCAGTCAAAAACGGGCATAAAGTTATATGTTACGCATTTAACTCCGTATTTTGCACAGCGGCGGATATTTTCACAGTAAACATCAATAAGATGCTCAACATCGCCTCTGCCGAGTTTTATATCTTCGTGAACGGGGATTGATTCAACAACGTCAAAAACAAGGCCGTTGTCGTCACACTGTTTTTTCATTTTTGCAAGGCTTTCTTCGGGCCATACTTCGCCGGGCTTGACATCGTAAACTGCACTTACGATGCTTTTCATATTGGGAATCTGACGGATATATTCAAGTGAAACGGGGTCTGTTTCGCCATACCAACGGAATGACATTTTCATAAAAAGTTCCCTCCTGAACGGATTTTTATATATTGAGCATCCGAATGCCCTTTTCTTTCACAATAATTATATCACGCATTGCAGTCAATATCAATGAAATATTTATTGAAAAAATTATTAACAGTAAAAATTTTTCTTGTAATTGGCATAAAATTAATATACAATAATTATGTAATCCATAATCAAGGAGGATTTTTCTATGCCTACATCAAGCATCACTAAAATCAAAACCAAGAGAAGCAACCTTTTTCTTCGTGTTGCAAAGGGACATTTCGCAACCAATCATTCACACAGCAACTACTATATTGACGTTGCGGCTCAGAAGTCACGTCTTTCAGAAGCAAAGGCAGTTGCACAGGAGCTTTGCAGCAACAGTCACTACAAAGTAAATATTATTGATACAATTCTCTGCCTTGACGGTACAGAAGTTATCGGTGCCTGCCTTGCAGATGAACTTACAAAAAATAATTGGATGAATATCAATGCTCACCAGACAATTTATGTTGTTACCCCTGAAATGACAAGCGGTTCACAGCTTCTTTTCAGAGATAACATTGTGCCTATGATAAAGGGTAAGCACGTGCTTATTCTTGCTGTATCCGTTGCAACAGGCGGTACAGTCAAGGCAGCTATGGAAGCTGTAGGTTACTACGGCGGCGAAGTGGTTGGTGTTGCTTCAATATTCTCAACCGCAGCGGAGTGTAACGGATATGCGGTAAACTCCGTATTCAACCCCAATGACCTTCCGGGTTATTATACCTGCCCCTCACACGAATGTCCGCTTTGTAAAGAAGGCAAAAAGCTCGATGCCCTCATCAATAGCCACGGATTCTCAAAACTTTAAAAACAAAAACCGCTCACAGTGTGGGCGGTTTTTTATTATATTACAATTTCATAAGGCCAGTCGATTATGCCGCCGAATTCTTTGATGTTGGTGTATCCCATATCAACAAGAGTCTGCGCGGCAAGTTTGCTTCTTCTGCCGCTTCGGCAATATACAAGAATAAGCTGATTTTTATCTTTGAGAATTGATTTTGCTTTTACCTCAATTTCATAATCGAGAATAAGAATTGCATCCTTAATATGACCCTGAGCAAATTCCTCTTCGGTACGCACATCAAGAATCACAAAGTCGCTTCCGCTATCCATAATCGCCTTGGCTTTTTCGGGGGTTATCTGTTCAAAAGTTGCAGGTGCACCCGCACTGCAGCCTGTAAAAATACAGGTGAATATTGCTGAGAGCATTGCAATCACTTTCAGTTTTTTCATTTTGAAATCATCCCCAGAATTGCATCCTTCTGGCAGTAGCCAACCTTCATTGCGGCAACTTCACCGTTTTTGATAACAATAAGAGTGGGAATGCTTGATATACCGTATCTCATTGCAAGTTCGGGTGCTTCGTCAACATTAACCTTGCCAACGGTGATTTCTGCGTGCTCGGAAGCGATTTCTTCAATAATAGGTGCAATCATTTTACAGGGGCCGCACCAATCAGCGTAAAAATCAACAAGAACAATGCTGTTGCTTTTTATAACTTCATCATAATTGTTTGCGTTAAGTTTAATAATTGCCATATTTTTTACCTCTCAGTCTTTTGATTTATAATAAAGCATACAGTGACAGTATCCCTCAAAATCGGGGTCTGCAATCTGTGCTTTGAATTCTTCGCATATACATTTGAATTCGGGCTTTTTACCCAGACGGCACGGACAGTAGCCGTCTTTTTCTTTCAACCCTTTTTTGATGCTTTCAACAATTTCTTTGTTCTCATTAAAACGAACAGCCATATTGTCCACTCCTTTGCAATTTGATTATAACCTAAACCGAGAATTTTTTCAATGGTTTTTATTTTACAGCACCGAATTGACGGTGTTCTTGACATTGCATTTTTGCGGAATTATAATTATGTTATACAAAATGAAGGAGAAAAACCAATGAATACATTTGATAATCTTTTCAGCAGAAGGTCAATCCGTACATATAATGGTGAAAACATAACCGAATCCGAGCTCAGCCTGATTCTCAAAGCAGCTTATGCTTCGCCTGTCGGCAGGGCACTTTTTGATACGCTTAACTTAACGGTAATC
>JAXJVE010000152.1:0-11722 GCA_036308705.1 Acutalibacteraceae bacterium | reverse complement strand
CCAACCGAAACCGAAGAGGATATCTGCGGAATTGCTGACCTTGCTCAGGCTGTTGTTGATGAATTTTATAAAAACCCCGATAAACCCAAGGGTAAGGGTGTTAACGTAAGCATCAGCGTGGCATCGCTTGTGCCCAAACCCTTCACTCCTTTCCAATGGGAGCCTCAGGATAAACCTGATGTGCTTATCGAAAAACAGAACTACCTTATTTCCTGTGTCAAAACAAGAAAAGTTACCGTTTCACGCCACGTACCCTGGACAAGTTTCCTTGAAGGTGTGTTCGCAAGAGGCGACAGAAAGCTCTCAGATGTTATTGAAACTGCGTGGAAAAAAGGCTGTAAATTTGACGGATGGGCAGAATGTCTTAAGCCCGAAATGTGGGAAGAAAGCTTTGCGGAAAACGGCATAGACCCGTATTTCTACACGTCAAGACGCAGAGATTACAGCGAAATTCTTCCGTGGGATCACATTGACTACGGTGTAACAAAGAATTTCCTTGTGAAAGAAAACGAAAAAGCTCATAAAGGCGAAACAACCGCCAGCTGCCGTGAAAAATGTGCAGGCTGCGGTGCAAATAAACTTAACGGAGGTGTGTGCGATGAAATCTGTAAGACTGTGGTATAAAAAAGACGGTCTGGCAATCTACACCTCACATCTCGATATGAACAGATGCTTTACCCGTGCGGTAAGGCGTGCGGAGATACCTCTTTGGTATACAGAGGGTTTTAATCCTCATCCCTATATGACGTTTCTTATGCCTCTGCCTCTCGGTCAGATTGGTATGAGAGAGCCTATTGACATCAGAATTGAGGGCGAAATTTCTTTTGGCGAAATCAAAAACAGGCTCAACGCGGTTATGCCCGAAGGTCTTGAAATTGTTGATGTTTCAAAGCCTGAGTGCAAGCCCAATGAGATTGCCGCCGCAGAGTATGAAATTGTTGCGGAGTTTTTGAATGAGGGCGAAGCAACAAGGTTTGCCGCAGAGTCAAAAAACATTATTGACGGCGGTGTGCTCAACGCTGAAAAGAGAAGCAAAAAGGGTATAAAAACAGTTAATCTCTGTGAATTAATCCGTAAATTTGAGATTGAAAGCAACGAAAAAAATATTCATATCAACACCGTTTTGGCTGCGGGCAATACCGTAAATCTCAACGCAGAGCTTCTTTTCAGCTCACTTCTTTCGCATATTGCGGCAGAAACCGAAAGCGTAACAATAGTCAGAACAAAACTTTTGAGGGAAGATATGAGTATTTTTGAATGATTGAGTATTCATAAAACACATATTTTTGGTGCATATTTATCAAAATATAAAAAATATCTCAAAAGAGCAAAAAAATGCTTGCATTATTTATAATGTTATGATATCATATTATTCGCATTTGTGCCGTCATTAGGCTTTTATGCCAAAGACGGGGTTTAATGCCAATAACATTAAAGCGGATGTTCCTCTTTCTGTTTAACAGTTACGAACTTCTGAAAAAAATCGGAGGAAATTACAATGGATGCACTCAAGTTAATCGCACAGGATTCAATCAAATCTGAAGTGCCTGCAATCGAAGTCGGTGATACCGTAAAGGTTTCAGTTAAGATTCGTGAAGGCGAAAAAGAAAGAATTCAGGCTTTTGAAGGCACTGTAATCGCTATGAAGGGTTCAGGCGTTTCAGCAACCTTCACTGTTCGTCGTGTTTCATATGGCGTAGGCGTTGAAAGGGTATTCCCCGTTCACTCACCTAACGTTGCTAAGGTTGAAGTAATCAGACACGGCCGCGTTCGCAGAAGCAAGCTCTACTATCTCAGAGACAGAGTTGGTAAGGCTGCTAAGGTTAAGGAACAGATCAGATAATCAGCTTGATGAGGGTGTAACAATTTTATGGTTGTTACACCTTTACTGTTATTCTTATTAATTAATTACCTTAGTAATTCCGTTATGTAAATTTTTCAAAACCGAAGAAAGGAGTACACTATGCGCAAAATCGAAGAATTCTGGATAGAGTTCGATGCAAAACCGCCTAAGGCACCGTTTATGTCGTTTGTTTTTGATGTTACCGATTCGCTTAAGGGTGCGGTTGTTGCGGCTTTTGTTGTATTTTGCCTTGTGCTCAGAGTAATCGGGGTTGAAGGAAGTTCAATGTATCCCACTCTCAATGACGGTGACTGGATTACTGTTTCAGGTCAGAGTTTTACCGTTGACAGAGGTGATATCGTCGTTGCAAACCCTCCGTGGGAACGAGGGGTGCCTGTGGTTAAAAGAGTTATTGCCGTAGGAGGCGATACGGTTAACATAAATTTCATCAGCGGAGAGGTTTATGTTAACGATGTTAAACTCGATGAACCGTATATCAACGGTGATGAAACACTTTGGGGAGATGTTGCTTTTCCCCTTAAAGTTCCCGAAGGTTCATTTTTTGTTCTTGGGGATAACAGAGGAGTTTCGCTTGACAGCCGTTCATCCAAAATCGGCTGTATAGACGAAAGATATGTTCTCGGCGAAATGCTTTTCAGAATTTATAACGCCGAAAAAACAACACAAAATAAGGGAGTGTCATAAAATGGCTGAAAATCAGGAAAAACAAAAGAACGGTATGGCGGAAATGATTTTTGATGTTGTATCGGTTCTTGCAACTGCGTGTATAGCTGTTACCCTTGCGTTTCTGTTTTTGTTCAGAACGGTTGGCGTAAACGGCAGTTCAATGGAGCAGACACTCAGCACAAATGACAGAATTATTCTTACCGCAACCTACGGTGAACCCAAGCATGGCGATGTTGTTGTTACCTGTCAGCCCAGCAAGGTGCCGGGTATTCCCGATGTGCTTGTTAAACGTGTGATTGCAACCGAAGGTCAGGTTGTTAAATTCGATTATACAAACGAAAAGCTTTATGTCAACGATGTTGAAATTGAAGAAGACTATGCTTTTTATGACAGAAAATACTCTTACAGACACGGTGTGGTTGAGTTTGATCCCGTTCCCGAAGGCTGCGTTTTTGTTATGGGTGATAACAGAAACAATTCAACAGACAGCCGTGACGAAAGAGTAGGCTTTATAAAAGAAGAATATATACTCGGAAAGGCACTTTTCAGAATTCTGCCTTTCGGTCAGTTTAAAATAGGATAAATATTATGAATGAAAATATGATTGTTCAGTGGTTCCCGGGTCATATGGCTAAAACCCGAAGGCTTATCAAAGAAAGCCTTTCAATGGTTGATGCGGTTTGCGAAATTGTTGATGCACGTATCCCCGAAAGCAGCCGCAACCCCGAGCTTGATGAGATAGTCGGCTCAAAGCCGAGAATTGTTCTGCTCAATAAATGTGACCTTGCAGACCCTGACGCAACGGCTAAAAAAATAAAAGAACTTGCTCGGAAAGGCGTTACCGCTTTGCCTGTGGATTGCAGAAACGGTAAGGGTCTTGAAAAATTCCAACCTGCAGTCAGAGAAGTTCTTAAGGAAAAAATAAAGGCAAATACAGAAAAAGGTATGGCGGGCAAATCGCTCAGGGTTATGGTTGTCGGCATACCCAATACAGGCAAATCATCTTTCATAAACCGTATGGCGGGCAAAAACCGTGCAAAAGTTGCCGATAAACCGGGTGTTACAAGAAGCAACCAGTGGTTCAACATCGGTTCGGGAATTGAACTTCTTGATACTCCGGGTGTGCTTTGGCCTAAGTTTGAAGACCATGAAGTCGGCTTCAAGCTTGCTTTTATCGGCTCTGTCAAAGATGAAATTCTCGACAGTCAGGAAATTGCCGTAAGGCTTCTTGTTGTTATGCAGAAGAATTACCCTGACCGCCTTGCCGAAAGATATAAAATCAGTGATTTTGAAGAACTTGAACCCTATGAACTTCTTGAGCTTATAGGAGCAAAAAGAGGTATGCTTATCAAAGGCGGAGAAACCGATACGGAGAGAGCAGCCGTTATGCTCCTTGATGAATACAGAAGCGGTAAATTAGGAAAAATTACACTTGATTAAAAACACTTGAACGGTGATGTTATGAAAAAAGGAATTTCAATATTTCTTATTGTTATAATTGTTTTCGGCATTATGTCAATAGGTGTTGCATCGCTTGCCCTTGTTGCACTTATCCCCAAAAGCGTCAATACTGATATCGGAATCAATACCGATGTATCACAGAATACAGATACGTCTGATATTCCGCAAAATGAAGAATTCTCAAGAGTGACTTTTACTGCGGTCGGCGATAATCTTATTCACGATACGGTCTATGAGCAGGCGGCTGCAAGAAGCAGCAACGGATATGATTTTTCTGATGCTTATGACAGAATTGCCGATAAAATCGCTGCACCTGATGTTGCAATTCTCAATCAGGAAACAATAATTTCAACCGAACACAACGTGTCAAGCTATCCTACATTCAATTCTCCCGTTGAGGTTGGCGAAGAAATGCTTGAAATCGGTTTTGATGTATTTAATATCGCAACCAACCATTCGCTTGATAAAGGTGAAAAAGGTCTTATTTCCGCAATCAATTTCTGGAAGGGTAAGAATGCGGTAACCTGCGGAGCTTATCTTAACAACGATGATATGAGCAATATTCCGATGAACGAGGTTAACGGCGTAAAGATTGCCTACCTTGGTTTTACGGATTCAACAAACGGTCTTTCACTTCCCGATGATTCGGAAGTAATTCTTGTCAGAGCAAAAGATGAATCTCTCATTCAGCAGAGAATAATTGCGGCAAAGAAAAAGGCGGACGTTGTTATTGTCAGTGCCCATTGGGGTAACGAATATACTC
Source organism: Acutalibacteraceae bacterium (assembly GCA_036308705.1). Lineage (GTDB taxonomy): Bacteria > Bacillota > Clostridia > Oscillospirales > Acutalibacteraceae > CAG-177. Next base: position 6,968 of record JAXJVE010000152.1, on the reverse strand, counting down.
ACGAGCCTACCGATTATCAGCGTGAGCTTGCGGGTAAAATCGCTTCCTGGGGTGCGGATGTTATCATTGGTACACATCCTCATGTTATTCAGCCCGTTGAATATATTACAAATTCAGACGGCAGACAGACTCTTGTTGCTTATTCACTCGGTAATTTTATTTCTGCTCAGAACAGAGGCCCGAGAATGCTCGGCGGTATGCTTGATTTTGAAGTTGTAAAAAATAATGCAACAGGTGAAATAACTCTTGAAAACGTTAAGTTTTCAGGTGTTGTAACTCATTACGGCTACGGCTGTACCAATATAAGAGTTTATCCTCTTGAGGATTATACTCAGGAGCTTGCCTCAAAGCACGGAGTACAGAGTAAAACATCGGATTTCAGCCTTCAGTATCTTTATGATATTCTGAATGACGTTATAGATAAGCAGTTTCTGTAAAAATAGGGCTGAAATGCGAAGAGGATTCACATTTCAGCCTTTTGTTTTGGAGGTTACTATGGATTTTCAATATGAAATAAATGCAAAAGAAAAGGGATACAAAGCAGTCTGCGGCGTTGACGAAGCGGGAAGAGGGCCGCTTGCGGGTCCTGTTTTTGCAGCTGCGGTTATTCTGCCTGAGGGTTGCGTTATAGAAGGGCTTAACGATTCAAAGAAAATTTCAGAAAAGAAGCGAGATGCACTTTTTGACGTAATTAAAGAAAAGGCGATAAGCTGGAGTGTTGCAAGCGTTGATGAAAAAGTAATTGATGAAATAAACATTCTTCAGGCTACATATCTTGCAATGCGAAAAGCTGTTGAAGGGCTTGATGTTCCCGCAGATTATGCTCTTATTGACGGCAACAGAATGCCTCCGCTTTCAATAGACGGAGAAACAATAATCAAAGGCGATGCAAACAGCCCTTCTATTGCGGCGGCTTCAATTCTTGCTAAAGTCAGCAGGGACAGATTTATGCTTGAACTTTGCGAAAAATATCCGCAGTATCAGTTTGAAAAGCATAAAGGTTACGGCACAAAGCTTCACTATGAAATGCTTGCAGAATACGGTATTTCGGACTGTCACCGCCGTTCATTTCTTAAAAAGATTATCGGAGAAAATAAATGATAAGAAATAAAACGGGTGTATGGGGAGAAATTTTTGCTTCCCGTTATCTGCGTGACAGAGGTTATAAAATCCTCAGTACTAACTATGTATGCCGTTTCGGTGAGATAGATATTGTTGCACTTAAAGATAACATTCTTTGTTTTGTTGAAGTTAAAACAAGAAATGAAAAAACAGAAATCAGACCTATGGAAGCTGTTGATGAGGGTAAGATTGAAAGGCTGAAGATGACTGCAAAAAGCTTTATTTCTTTCAGCAAAATCATCGGTCAGACACGTTTTGATGTGTGTGAAGTATATCTTGATGATAACAGTGCTCTTGTCAACATAAACTATATTGAAAATGCTTTCTGAGGTGAGAAAATGAATCTTTTTGACCTGCATTGTGACACCGCAGGGGAGTGTTTCAACAAGAAACTTCCTTTGTATGACGGTGATTTGCATATCAATATATGTAAAGGTAAATCACTTGACGAATGGGCACAGGTTTTTGCAATCTGGATACCCGATGAACTAAGGGGTTCGGAAGCAAGAAAATATTTTGAAAATGTATTGGTGAATTTCAAAAAAGAAATATCTCGAAATACCGATAAAATCAAGCTGTGTCAAGGAATTCACGATTTTGAAGAGTGCAGAACAAACGGAAAATGTGCCGCATTTCTTGCCTGTGAAGGCGCATCTCCGTTTGCGGGCAATGATGAAATTTACCGTGCAAATGAGCTTGGTGTAAAGCTTATAACCTTGACGTGGAATGCTGAAAATGAGATTGGTTACGGCTGTCAGTCAGGTAGCGATTCGGGGCTTAAAAGTGAAGGGAAAGCACTTCTGAAGAATATGGAAAAGCTCGGAATCGTTGCAGATGTGTCACATCTTAACAGGGCGGGCTTTTTTGATGTTGTTTCAAGCGGAGTGAAGGTGGTTGCATCTCATTCAAACAGTAAAAATGTGCTTTTGAAAACCCGTAAGGACAGCGAGGATAAATTTTTTGCCTGCCGCAGAAACCTTGATGATGAACAGATTAAACTGCTGATAGAGTGTAAAGGGCTCATAGGTATAAATTTCTGCCGCAGTTTTCTTGGCGATATCGGTGATGACGGCTTTGAAGCAATATACCGTCATATATCGCATATTCTCGAGATGGGCGGCGAAAATGTGCTCGCTCTCGGCTCCGATTTTGACGGATGCGAAATTGTTCCCGAACTTTCGGGAGTTGATAAAATAACTGATTTGCACCGTTATCTGCACGAAAAAGGCTTCTCGTCGGGCTTGCTTGATAAAATTTTCTTTGAAAATGCCGAGAAATTTTTTAAAATTGTTTTACAATGATTAAAATATATGATATAATATTTCAGTTATGAATTATTTCAAAAAGGATGATGTTTGATGAACTATGTAAGCACAAGAGATACATCAGTAAAGGTATCTGCTTCTCAGGCTATTACAAAGGGTATTTCTGCCGAAGGCGGACTTTTTGTGCCTGAAAATCTTCCCAAAGTATCAATGGACACAATCTCAGAGCTTGCTCAGCTCGATTATATCGGCAGAGCAAAGTCGATTCTTTCACTCTTCCTCACCGATTTTACCGAGGAGGAAGTTGACTCATGTGTTAAGGGTGCTTATGAAACAGGATTTTCAGATGCAAAGGTAGCTCCTCTTGCAAAGCTTGAAGACGGTGTACATATTCTTGAACTTTTCAAGGGCCCCACCTGTGCATTCAAGGATATGGCACTTCAGATTCTTCCCAGACTTCTTACCGTTTCAAGCGGTAAGGCGGCAAAGGGTACGGAAATTGTTATTCTTGTTGCAACATCGGGTGATACAGGTAAGGCTGCACTTGAAGGCTTTAAGGATGTTGAAAACACCAGAATTCTTGTTTTCTATCCCAGCGACGGTGTAAGCCCCATGCAGAAGCTTCAGATGTGCACTCAGGAAGGTAATAACGTGGCTGTTTGTGCTATCGAAGGCAACTTCGACGATGCACAGAGCGGTGTTAAGAGAATTTTCACAGATAAGGCAATCGGCGAAAAGCTTGCTGAGAATTCAATGGCATTCTCATCTGCAAACTCAATCAACTGGGGCAGACTTTGTCCTCAGATTGTATATTATTTCTCAGCTTACTGCGATCTTCTTGCAAGCGGCGAAATCAAAGCGGGCGATGAAATAAACGTTGTTGTTCCCACAGGTAACTTCGGTAATATTCTTGCTGCTTATTATGCAAAGGAAATGGGTCTTCCCGTAAAGAAGCTCATCTGTGCATCAAACAGCAACTCAGTTCTTACCGAGTTCCTTACAACAGGTGTTTATAACAGAAACCGTGAATTCTTCACAACAATCTCACCTTCAATGGATATTCTTATTTCAAGCAACCTTGAAAGACTTCTTTATTCCGTAAGCGGAAGTGAGAATGTAACAGGCTGGATGAAACAGCTTTCATCAGAGGGTAAGTATGAAGTTGATGCGGCAACTCTCGAAACAATCAAAACTCTTTTTGATGCAGGTTGCTGTGATGATAACGATACAAAATCAACAATAGCAAAGGTTTTCAACGAAAAGAATTATCTTTGCGATACACATACCGCAGTTGCCGTTAAGGTATACTACGATTACAAAGCAAAAACAGGCGACACAACTCCCGCAGTTATCGCTTCAACCGCAAGCCCCTTCAAATTCAGTGCAGCTGTTCTTGAAGCCGTTTCAGGCAAAACAGACGGTCTTGATGAGTTTGAAATGGTTGAAAAGCTTGCTGAAGTAACAGGCAAATGCTGCCCCGAACAGCTTGCAAATCTTCGCAACAAAGCGGTAAGATTTGACGGCTGCTGTTCAAAGGACAGCATGGACGGTGTTGTCTTTAATATGCTTGGAATTTAATCGCAGTAACCTCTTGCTTCGCAAACAGCATTCTCATTGAGTTTGAATGTTGAACACTGTGTTTCACCGCACTTGCAGGCTGATGAATTGCCAACCTCAATTGTGCCTGCGGTACAAGCTGTGTTACCCTTGTGATAAACGCAATTCTTTGCAAAGCAGGTAATTGCACCGATTTCTTTTTCCATTTTTATTCACTCCTTGTTTGTTATTTCGGATGATATCCGCGATAATAGTATTGACGGATTGTTTTTGATTATTTCAGGAAAGGTTTTGATTATGGCTCTTTTTGCAATCGGAGATACTCATCTTTCTCTCGCAACGGGTAAGTCGATGAATGTTTTCGGCGGTTGGACAGATTATGAAAAACGGCTTGAAAATAATTGGAGAAGGCTCGTGAGCGATGAAGATACGGTTGTTGTTGCGGGCGATATTTCCTGGTGTATGAATCTTGAAGAAGGTCTTGCAGATTTTAAGTTTCTTGATTCGCTGCCCGGCAAAAAAATAATTCTCAAAGGCAATCACGATTATTGGTGGGCAACAAAAAAGAAATCAGATGAATTTTTTGAAAAGTATTCATTGAATACACTTAATATTCTTCATAACAACACATACACATCAGGCGATTTTGCGATTTGCGGTACAAGAGGCTGGTTTTTTGATGCCGAAAGCGATGCGGATAAAAAAGTTGTGCTTCGTGAAGCGGGCAGACTCCGTGCTTCGATAACCGCAGCAAAAGAAACAGGTCTTGAGCCTGTAGTGTTTCTTCACTATCCGCCGCTGAATCTTACTCAGAAATGCGATGAGATTTATAATGTGCTTGTTGAAGAAAAAATAACACGCTGTTATTACGGGCATCTTCATTCATATTCACACGCAGGTGCATTCATCGGTGAGAGTGACGGAATAAGATTTTCACTTATTTCAAGCGACTTTTTGCAGTTTTGCCCTGCATTGGTGTATTAAAATATGTCAAATTGCCCAAAACAAGGCTTAAAAAAACGGAAAAATTAACTAAACATAAGAAAATATAAATATATACAAATATATATAGAAATTTAAAAAATTATTTGTTATAATCTATGGGTAAAAGTAGAATTGGAGGAATTCTAAATGAGTTTAGTATCAGCAAACAAAACAGAAACAAACACTATTCAGTTGAAATCGCTATTGCGGCAGATGCTTTCAATGCTGCTATCCAGCAGGCATATCTCAAGCAGAGAAAGTCAATCCAGATTCCCGGCTTCCGCAAGGGCAAGGCTCCTCTTCAGATGATTGAGAAGCTCTACGGTAAAGAAGTATTCTTTGAGGATGCTCTTGATATCGTATTCCCCGAAGCAGTTCAGGCTGCTTACGAAGAAGCTGGCATCGAGCCCGTTGACCAGCCCCGCGATTTTGATGTTAAAACAATGAGCAAAGAAGAAGGCGTTGTAATGACCTTCAACGTAACAGTTAAGCCCGAAATCACTCTTAAAGCTTACAAGGGTCTTACCGCTGAAAAGGCTGACTCAAAAGTAACAAAGGACGAAATCAACCACGAAATCGAGCATATGCTTGAAAGAGGTGCAAGAATCGTTAATGTTGACGACAGAGCAGCAAAAGACGGTGATATCACAGTTATCGACTTTGAAGGCTTTGTAGACGGCGTTGCATTTGAAGGCGGCAAGGCTGAAAAGTATGAGCTTACAATCGGCTCAGGTTCATTCATTCCCGGTTTTGAAGAGCAGGTTATCGGTCATTCAATCGGTGAAGAATTTGATGTAAACGTAACATTCCCCGAAGCATACGCTCCCGAGCTTGCTTCAAAGGATGCTGTTTTCAAGATTAAGCTTCACGAAATCAAGGTTAAGGAACTTCCCGAGCTTGATGATGAATTCGCAAAGGATATGGGCGAATACGAAACAGTTGCTGATCTCAAGAAGGGTGTTGAAGAAGACATCCTCAAGAGAAAGCAGGAGAGTGCACAGCACGCATTTGAAGATGCAGTTGTTGCAGCTCTTGTTGAAAATGTTGAAGGCGAAATTCCCGAGTGTATGTTTGATAACAAAGCTAAGGAAGACGTTGATTCATTTGCACAGAGAATTGCTCAGCAGGGCATCGACCTTGACACATACCTTATGTATATGGGTATGGATAAGGAAACTTTCCAGGGTCAGATGAAGGAACGTGCAGTTTCAGAAGTTAAGATTGACCTTGCAATCGAAAAGATTATCGAACTTGAAGGTCTTAAGGCTTCAGACGAAGCAGTTGAAGAAGAATATTCAAAGATGGCTGAAATGTATCAGCTTGATGTTGAAAAGATCAAGGAACTTGTTCCCGCAGCAACAGTTGCAGCAGAGCTTGCAAAGCAGGATGCATTCAAGCTTGTAATTGATTCTGCAAAGGCAAAGAAGCCCGCTGCAAAGAAGGCTTCAAAGAAGAAGGAAGAAGCTCCCGCAGAAGACGGTGCTGCTGAAGAAGCTAAGCCCGCAAAGAAGCCCGCTGCAAAGAAAACAACAAAGAAAGCAGCAGAAAAGAAGGAAGAAGCAGCTGAATAATCAGCCGTAAATCCAACTATACTTAAATATGAGCATAAAGAATAAACCGGTTTTTATGCCGGTTTATTCATTTCATTTGCGGAGAAAGGATTGATTTATTATGGCATTGGTACCCTATGTTGTTGAACAGACTAACAGAGGCGAGCGTTCATACGATATTTTTTCACGCCTCCTTAACGACAGAATTATCGTTCTCTCCGATGAGGTGAACGATACAACCGCAAGCATTGTTGTTGCACAGCTTCTTTTCCTTGAAGGTCAGGATCCCGATAAGGATATCAGCCTTTATATCAACAGCCCCGGCGGTTCGGTAACTGCAGGTATGGCTATTTATGACACAATGCAGTACATTACGTGCGATGTTTCAACTATTTGTATGGGTATGGCAGCTTCAATGGGTGCATTTTTGCTCGCAGCAGGCACAAAAGGAAAGAGAATAGCTCTTCCTAACAGCGAAATTATGATACAT
>JAXJVE010000151.1:0-1413 GCA_036308705.1 Acutalibacteraceae bacterium | reverse complement strand
TACCCTTATTCATACCGCTTTTTTCGAGTTTCAGACCGATGTTGAAAACAATATCGCCGCTGTTTTTGGCATAAGAGGTCTGGAATCCGACGGGGAAACCGCATTTTTTCTTGGATTCGATGATTCTGTCGGTTATATCTTCGTCACGCTCAAACATACCGAAGTTTGAATCTGCAGAGCCGAGACCGTAGACCTTATTTTTTGTTACCCAATCAATCTCGCCGTAAATTCTCTCAAGCGGGAATTTGCGGATTCGGGATTTCATATTACTCCAGTCGCAATATGCACAGGAGTTGGGGCAGCCTCTTGAAGTTTCAATAAGTGCCATAAAATCCGTATCGGGGTATTCTTTGAGGATACCGTCAAAATATCCCTTGAGATAAGGTGAGGGGAAATCACATTCCGATGAAATCATCTCGGGATTTGTGACAATTCCGTTTTCTGACCTGAAAGAAATTCCCGGTATATCCGAAACGGTATCAAGGCCGATAAGTGCACGCATAAGGCGTTTGAAAATAACTTCGCCTTCGCCGTGAAGAAGATAGTCAATATACGGACATTCTTCAAGCATTTCGCCGCCGGGCGAAACGTGATGACCGCCGAAAACAACGGTACAGTCGGGATATTTCTCTTTTATCATTTTTGCGAGCGTTTTGTTATAGTTGCAATTCCAGATATAGGTTGAAAACGCAACGATAAACGGCTCGTCAATCTCTTTCATAACGGAGTCAACGTTTTTTCTGAGAAAGAATATTTTTTCGAGCTGATAATTCTCGTCAATATCCTTATCTTCAAATGCGTATGCGGCAATCTGACCTGCGGTATACGGAATATGCGCCGATTTACCGTAGGGGTAGTTTACCTGAAAAAACCAGAGCTTTTTTTTCACCGGGTGTACACCTTTCTTTGCTGAATGCTGTATTTATTCTTCAAAAAGCTTTTTGTAAAGCAAAGACTCTTTTTTCAATATATCCTTTTTCTTCATAAAACGGATGTGAAGTGCAACGGGGAGATATTTTGTCGTTTGCTTAAAGGAGTTGCTTGATTTACCTTGCTTTCTCGAATAGCAATTAGTAGGAATTTCAACAAAATCATAACCGAGCCTTACGGGTTTGAGCACGGCTTCGATAAGAATGGGGAAGCCTTCATTCTCCCAATTGATAGCCTGATAAAGCTCTGTGGGCACAATCTGAAACGGGATGGTGAAATCCGTCATTTTTTTGCCGAACAGAATTCTGAGAAAAATCTGAGCAATAAAATTGAGAAAACGCTTTGATTTGCTGTATCCGTAAAACTCGCAGCCTTTGAGCCAGCGTGATGCCGTGATAATTGTATCGCCGTCTTTTTTGGCACCTTCAATCATTTTGGCAACACATTCAACGTCAAGTGCCATATCGGAGTCAAGCAGAATAC
>JAXJVE010000150.1:0-1699 GCA_036308705.1 Acutalibacteraceae bacterium | reverse complement strand
GCTGTGGAGGCATTGAAAAAGAAATATCCCGATTCACTTTGCTCGCTCAATGCGGAAAATCCCCTGCAGCTGATTATTGCAACCCGACTTTCGGCACAATGCACAGATGCAAGGGTTAATCTTGTTACACCCGAATTATTTGATAAATACAAAACCGTTGAGGATTTTGCCGCCGCAGATGTTACTGATATTGAAAGAATAGTCCATTCCTGCGGATTTTTCAGGGCAAAAGCAAGGGACATCATCGGAATGTGTCAAAAAATGATAAGCGACTTTGACGGAAAAGTTCCCGATAATATTGATGACCTCACAAGTCTGCCCGGCGTAGGCAGAAAAACCGCAAATCTTATTATGGGCGATGTTTACGGCAAGCCCGCAGTTGTTGCAGATACGCATTTAATCAGAATTTCAAATCTGCTCGGTCTTGTTTCAACAAAAGACCCTTTTAAAGTTGAAATGAAACTGCGTGATATTCTCCCGCCCGAAGAGAGCAACGATTTTTGCCACCGATGTGTGCTTCACGGCAGAGATACCTGTGTTTCGGGCAGACCGAAATGCGGCGAATGTGAAATGAACGGTTTCTGTAAGCATTTTACAGAAACGAAATAATCAAAAAAACCGCTCCGCTGAATATCGCACCCGAGCAGGCGGCGGCACTCATACTCAATGCAAAACGAAGTCTGCTTCTGCGTATCCTCGATGCAGGCGGCATCCCCGCATTCTGAGCAATAATTCCCGCCCTTTCCCTCAGGTCGCCCTCGCTGACGGCAGAGTATTCGGGCTTTATAAAAAACAGCACCCTCTCGAAGTATTCGCATTGGGTCTGCGTGATTTCCACAACCTGTCTGTTGACTCCTTTTATCAAAACATTTACCCCTTTAACATAGAATTTCTATGTTATTTTTGGCAAAGCAAACAATAATTATACTTGCCTTGCGAGAAAGAAAAGTATACATTCTGTATAGTTAACTTTTCGGTGGAAAAGGTGGAAAACCGTGTGGAAAAGGTGTATAACTCACGTTAAAAACCCTTGTTTTAAGCTGATTTCGGGTGTGGAAAACTTTATTATTCCAAAAAAGAACATAAAAAAGATTGTACAAACTTTACATTTTGTCACTAAAAGTCGATGAATTTATGGCAAAATTTTTTCAAAAAACAAAAAAATATTACAATTTGGAGAATGGTATGAAAACAGCTTTTGTTTGTGCCGAAAACAGCATATCAATCAAAAAATCCTGCTTTGATCTTGCACTCACGCTCGATTGCGGGCAGGCTTTCCGCTGGGTAAAAACGGGCGAAAACGAGTGGCACGGAGTTGCTTTTTCAAAGCCGCTGACCCTCAGACAGACCGAAGATGAAATTATTTTTATCGGCACCGATAAACAGGATTTTGAAAACATCTGGGTGCCGTATTTTGACCTTGAAAGGGATTATGATGTGCTCTGCGAAAGATTTTTTGCTGACGAATATCTCAAAAAAGCGGTTGACGAATGTTACGGCATACGCCTTCTCAGGCAAGACCCGTGGGAGGCGGTTTGTTCGTTTATAATTTCCGCAAACAACAACATCCCCCGAATCAAAGGCATAATTGACCGCCTTTGCCGTCTTCTCGGCGAGCATCTTGGTGGCGATGATTACGCATTCCCGACCCCCGAAAAAATAGCGGAAGCGGGCATTGACGGGCTTGCACCGATAAGGT
>JAXJVE010000149.1:0-2080 GCA_036308705.1 Acutalibacteraceae bacterium | reverse complement strand
GGTATATGTTTTGTTGAACCAACGGATATCGCCGTTTTCAAGACCTGAAAGCCTGATATCGCTGAGTGCTTTTCTTTTTTTCATTTCTTTGGCAACGCAACGCAGAACGCTGCTTGCCTGCCACGGCTTATAGTGGCATCCTTCCTGACCGCCTGTCCATTTCCACAGCGGTTCATTGACGGGGGAAAGATATTTTATCGGTAAACCTTCTTTTACAAAATGCTCCGTAACATCAAGGCAGTATTTTGCAAACGGAAGGTAATTTTTTTTGCTGAGATTTGTGCGGAAAGATTTGTTTTTATCCTGGTGTGCCATACCGTTTTTGGTAAGGCGTTCAATGGGGGAGTTGACAAAAAGAATAATTTCATCCGCACCGTCTTTTGCCGCCTGCCTCATCATATAAACTGCGTTGGCATCTTTGGTGAAATCATATCTGCCTTCGCTTGTTTCAAAACATTCCGCTCTGCGGTCAAAATCGGGATAATCGCCTTTTCCCGATTCAACCGAACCGCCGCCGATGTTATATCTGTATGTACGCAGACCGATACCGTCTGTTTTTGAGTGAAGAAGCTGAGATATGCGGTCACGAACTGCCATACCGCTCTCGGGGTCGGTGTTATCCCAACCGCCGACAAGCTGTGCCCACCATGCACCGCTCGCACCGAAACCTTCAAATATCTGATATTTTTTATTTTTATTATAAATTATTTTCATTTCTATTCCTCAATTGCTTAAGAAAAAACCGCTTCCCAACCATAACAATCGGGAAGCGGTCAATCCAAGTTTAAATTATTCAGCCTTGGGAGCTTCTACGGGGCAAGCGTCTGCACAAGCACCGCATTCGATGCAAGCATCAGCATCGATAACATACTTGCCATCGCCTTCTGAGATAGCTTCAACGGGGCATTCTGCTGCACATGCGCCGCAGCTGATGCAATCGTCATTGATAATGTATGCCATTGTGATATTCCTCCTTAACAGTTTTTCAAGTACATTGTAACACATTATTTTAAAAATGCAAGAGGTTTTTATGCAAATTATCCTTCAATATCTTTCAGGGCTTCGATTTCTTCTTTTGCAACTCTGATTTTGGCATCTTTTACGAGTTTAACTTCTTTTCTGTCAAATACGCGGGGCTGTGCATCGGGGTTATTATGAAGCTGAACCTTGAGTTTGCCTGTGAGAAGGCTGAAGTCAACAACTGTACCCGCACCGTCGCTTGTTTCAACAATTGCACCGGGCTTGGGCGTAATTTTCAGCAGGTATTCGTAGGCATTCTGTTCATATTTAAGGCAACACATAAGTCTGCCGCAGGCACCGCTGATTTTGGTCGGGTTGAGTGAAAGACCCTGTTCTTTTGCCATTTTGATTGAAACGGGCTGGAATTCGCCGAGGAAACTGCTGCAGCAGAAAGGTCTGCCGCAGATACCGAGTCCGCCGAGCATTTTGCTTTCATCCCTTACACCTATCTGACGAAGTTCAATTCGTGTTTTGAAAACACCTGCAAGGTCTTTTACAAGCTCTCTGAAGTCAACTCTGCCATCTGCTGTGAAATAGAAAAGAACTTTACCGCCGTCGAAAGTATATTCAACATCAACAAGCTTCATATCAAGGTTATGATTTGCTATCTTCTGCTGACAAATGGTAAAAGCATCCTTTTCCTTCGCCTTGTTTGAAAGAAACTGTTCAATATCTTTTTCGGTTGCAATTCTGATAAGCTTTTTGAGGGGCTTTATGATTTGCTCATCGTCAACCTCTCTGTTATCCATTGCAACTTCACCGCATTCTATACCCCTTACGGTTTCAACTATAACACGGTCACCTTTTTTTAACTGCTGTCCGTCAGGGTCAAAGAAATAAACTTTGCCTACCTCTTTGAAACGGACGCCTATAACTTCTGCCATATTATCCTCCTGATTTGGTTGCCGCTTTACGCAGTTTTGTGCATATTGCGGTTACCATAAGATTGTGGTTTGCGTTGAGCTTGAGCGATGTCATAAGACTTTCACAAGCGTCTGTAAGTTCAAGCAGCGAACGTCGGCTGAGCCTTGACGAAAGTTCGGCGGGCAAGCTGCCGAAT
>JAXJVE010000148.1:0-1186 GCA_036308705.1 Acutalibacteraceae bacterium | reverse complement strand
GATAAAAAGAGAATATCGATTTATATGTAATGAATTCTTGAAACGGAAATACTGTCTATCGGCATAAGCGCACTTATGCCCGCACCGATATCGCAGAATACGCCGAAGCCCTCAATATGCGAAACGGTGGCGGGTATAACATCGCCCGCCGTAAGGCGTGAAACATAGCTGAGCATACATTCTTTCTGAACTCTGCGTCGGCTGAGAATTGCAACTTCTTCGCCGTTTTCGGTGCGGAAACCCGTTATAACAAAGGCAACGGGCTTGTTGACCCTTGAAATGAGTGCTATATCCCTGACTGTGCCCTCTTCAATGCCGATTGCACCCTCAACACGGGGAATAATTCCCCTCATACAGCCAAGATCCACGTGCAGATTATGTTCGCTGTCGCATCTTATTACTCTGCCCTCAAGCACCGTTTCGGAATAGAATGCGTCACGCAGCGAAAAAGTGCTTGAAAGATATTTTTTATTTTCTTCTGTTGATATAAGTTTACCCTCGGGTTTGAATATTTTCATTGTTATCACCAATCCGTTTTTTGTTGTCACTTGAATTATATGGAGTAAAATTGAAATAAATTCCAAAAAATTTATCTCTGCCGTATACTTTTGACTTTATTTATGTTATATTATAATGTGAATTATTATATGGGAGGATAATTTATGGATGTAAGGCTCGGCGATACACTGCTTATGAAGAAGAAGCATCCCTGCGGCTGCGATAAATTTGCCGTTTTGCGTATCGGTGCGGATTTCCGCATAAAATGTATTCAGTGCGGCAGAGAAGTTATGCTTGAAAGAGTCAAGGTTGAAAAAAACATCAAAAAAATTATCCGTGATGAGGAATAATCTATGCTTGATAAACTTATAAAAGTTGAAGAAAAATTTGAAGATATAAACGAAAAGCTCTGTCAGTCCGATGTTGTTGCCGATATGGCACAATATAAAAAGCTTATGCAGGAGCTTAAGGTTTTAACCCCCATCGTTGAAAAATTCCGTCAGCTTAAAACCGCTCAGGCAACTCTCAATGAGGCTAAGGAAATGCTCGATGCGGGCGGACTTGAAAAAGATTTCCGTGAAATGGTTCAGGAAGAATATGAGCAGGCGGTTGAGGATGTTTCCGTTTTTCAGGAAGAACTCAAAGTGCTTCTGCTCCCCCGTGACCCCAACGACGATAAGAACGTTAT
>JAXJVE010000147.1:0-10204 GCA_036308705.1 Acutalibacteraceae bacterium | reverse complement strand
GTGGTGCACACAATACTCAGACCTTCGGTTTTTGAGGCGGTATTTCCGCAGGAGCAGAGCGTCAGCAACGAAAAAATACCGATTAATATAACAGAAATAAACTTTTTCATTTTTCCTCCGATTTATTTACACAGGTTGCATTTGCCGAGCAAAATGCTGTGATTATCAATTTCAAAACTTGTGTTATCTTTGATGTTGTTGTGAATTTGCTTTGTTGTTCCGATATCAAGATGATAAACCTTGCCGCAATCGGTACACTTCATATGAAGGTGACCTTCACATTTATGGTCGCTGATATACTGATAAACAAAACTGCGGCTGTTACCTTTAACAGAACGGTGAACAAGACCGTCTTCAACAAGCTTTGTCATAAGGCGGTAAGCCGTGCTCTGGCTTATTTCATTATCGCCCATACCGTTTATTATTTCTTCTATCGTAAAAGCCTTTGAGCTGTTGCTCTGAAGAAAATCTATAAGGCTTTTACGCTGATGAGTGTTATATACTTTCATTATCAGATTACCTCCGAATTTGAGAATAACTCCTAAATTATTATACACAAATAACTTTTGATGTCAATATATTTCTTCAGTTGCGATTGACTTTATCTTTTAAATATTATAAAATATATACATTATTATTTTCAGGAGGCAGAAAAATGAAAAAGCGTATTATCTCTCTTGTTCTCGCAATGATGATGATTTTCAGCGTAGCACTTACCGTAAACGCATCGGCGGAAACAAAAACTCTCAGATTCGACGAAAACGGCGAGTTCAAAATCATGCATATTGCAGATTGTCAGGACGGTTATCCTGCAAACGAAACAATGCTTATGTTTATCGATGCGGCACTCAAAGAGTATCAGCCCGACCTTGTTGTTCTCGGCGGCGATAATTCAGTAGGCCCCGATGATATGAAGGAAGATGATAAAAAAGCAGCTATTGAAGAACTTACTGAAGTTTTTGTTTCAAACAAAACATACTTCACACTTGTTTTTGGTAACCACGACCATCAGCAGGGCTTCACAGATGATCAGCAGCTTGTATGGTATCAGCAGTATGGCGGTGAATATTGCCTTGCATATGATGAAGATCCCAGCCTTGCAGGTACAGCAACCCATGCACTTCCCGTTCTCGGTTCAAAGAGCGATGAAACAAAGTTTATGCTCTATATGTTCGACTCAAACGATTATGTAAGAGATGAAAACGGCAAAGAACTCGGTCTTGGTTATGACTGCGTTAACGAAGATCAGATTGAATGGTACAAAGCAACAAGTAAGGCTGTAGAAGCTGCAGAAGGCAAGAAAGTTCCCGCTATGGCATTCCAGCACATCGTTGTAGGCGAAGTTTTCGATGCTCTTTTCCACGAAACAAGCATCAGCCTTGGCGATGTCGTTACTCCTTCATACAACGGTAAGACTTATTCATTCTTCCCTAAGCTTGAAAATATCGAAGAAGGCTTCATTTTTGAATTCCCTTGCCCCGGTTATTATAACTACGGTCAGTTTGATGCAATGGTTGAAAGAGGCGATATCCTCGCGGTCTTCTCAGGTCATGACCACATCAATAACTACACCACAGAAGTTGACGGTATCAAGATCATCAACACAGCAGGTGCAACATATGACTCGTACGGCAACGAATTCACAAGAGGCGTGAGAATGATTACTCTCAGCGAAGATGATACATGGAACTTTAAAACAGAATCAGTAACAGTTAATCAGTTTGCAATCGACAATCCCGAGTTTGCAGAAGCTGCAGGTATCAACACATTTGTTGCAAAGCTTACAGTTGGTTTTGGTGATTTCCTTCTTGCAATCACAAAGTTTTGCGGAATCTTCTCAAAACTCATTTCAATGGTAGTAGCTTAATTGAATAATTAACAAAAGGGGAGCGAAACATAATTCGCTCCCCTTTGATATTGCCTGAAAAAAGCGGCTTGCATAATGCAAGCCGCTTGGTTTTTAGTTATACATATTTGAACGTGAGATAATCTTTCTGATGTTATCGCAGTATTCTTTGATTGTGATTTTGAGCATTGTTTCGTTCTTTACAATCTTGTTGGGGCCGTCTTCTGCGAATGTTGCATCATAGAACTCGCTGAGCTTTTCGTTACCCTTAACAACAAGGATTGAGTTCTTCCAGTCGGGATCATCTGTGTTGTTGCTTACGAAATACATGATATGATAACCGAATTCTGTTTCAACAATACCTGTGTCGCCTGCTTTTCTTGCGGGGTCAAAGCTCCATGTTTCAAAGGGTTCAACAAAGCTGCCGCTGATTCTGATGTTTTCATAAAGACCGCCTGTTGATGCTGAACCTGTATCTGATGTGTTTTCTGTAGCCATAGCAGCAAAATCTTTTTCAGTGAATTTTTCACCAAGACCTGCGAGAAGGTCTGATGCCTTCTTGTGAGCTGCCTTCTTTTCTTCGTCTGTTACATTCTTTTCGTCTTTTGCTTCAAAAGGAACAAGGCAATGACGAACGCTTACGCTGTTTGCGTTGTATGCGGGCTTGTTGCAAAGGATGATGTATGCTGCGCTTTCGCCGGTGATAACGGTTTTGTCGCCTGTCTTACGTGCTGCATCGAATACCCATTCTGCACCGTCTTCCGATACTGCTGAATTGAGAACATCGTATGTTGCTGCAATAACTTTTCTTGTCTGGTCTGATTCGGTCTTGTTGTGAGCCTTAACAGCTTCGATAAATGAGTTATCGTCTGTTACGTTAGCAAGAATTTCGTTTGCGGTTGCGGTAGCCTTTTTGGTTTCCTCAGCCTGTCTTGCCTTGAAAGCATCATCGGTTTCGCCGTCGTTCTTTGTGAGCTTCTTGATTGAAACTGTGTAGAAACGAACGTCTGCGTAATCGTACTTTTTCTGATTAGCTTTGTACTCGTTTGCGATTTCTTCGTCGCTGATTGATTTTGTGATTTCGTCGATTTTGTCATCGCCGAAGTTCTGAGTGATGATTTCCATTCTCAGCTGCTCGGTGAATTCTTTTTCATTGAAGCCGGGGCCGTACTGTGACTTGAGATATGCGTTGAATGATACGCCGCTGCTCTGAGCCTGAGTTTTGTATTCGTTGATTGTTGTTTTGAGTTCTTCTTCCTGATCTTCGCTGATTGTTATACCTGCTTCAACAGCTGCGTTGTAGTAAGCAACTGTCTGCTGAGCAACGCTGAGTGCGTTTTCTGCAATAACTTCTGACCAGAGAGTTTCTGTGCCGTCATCGTTCTTTTTATACTGCTCGTCGGGAGCCTTTGTGGTATCAAAACCGTTGGTTGAAGCCTGTTCAGCAACTGCGTTGTATGCTCTTGTATAATAGTAGCTGAACTGACCGGGAGTAACCTTTGTTTCGCCGATTGTTGCAACGGGAACAAGTCTTGATGCACTGAGAATCGAGAAGCCTGCACCTGTGAAAATTATGCCTGCCACAATTGCAATAACCACAACAGCAGAAATTGCTGCTTTGATAATTGTTGAAGATTTACCGCCTGCTGCGGATTTCTTTGTGTTCTGCTTTGCTGATTTGGCGATTCTTGCTTTGCGTTCATCACGGTAAAGCTCAGCCTTGCTTTTTGTGGGTTCGTTTTTTGCCATTGATGTTCATCCTTTTCTTATGTGTTTTGTATGCTGAAAAACAGCAACAATTAAGTGCACGACCGAACAAATCGGCACAATAGTATTATATTATACTATTTTTTGCTTTTTTGCAAGTATTTTAATATAAGTTTATATGTTATTAACAATTATACGGTTATTTTTTGGTTAAATTGCCGTTAACAAATTCTCTTTTAAACCATACATCGGCAACTTCAAAGCTTTTTGAATTAAGATATTCAAGGCACCCTGCATCGCTTGTGAATGTAAATTTGAGGCGATAAGAATATAAAAACTGCTTTTTGTATCCCAATGCTTTGTTCAATGCGTTGGTGCCGTATTTACCGTCGCCAAGCAGGGGATGACCGATGCTTGAAAAATGAGCTCTTATCTGATGAGTTCTGCCTGTAAGAAGTTCAACTTCAATAAGGCTGAGCCCGTCTTTTTCATCAATAACGGAGTATTTTGTTCTGATTTCTTTTGCACCTTTTTTCTCCTGAGCAAAAACCTCAACCTTGTTTTTCTTTTCATCCTTAATAAGCCAGCCTTTGAGCAGACCGCTTTTTTTGCGGAGTGTGCCGTGAACAACGCAGAGATAATATTTTTCCATCTCTCTGTCTTTGAGCTTCTGGTTGAGTATTCTCAGGCTTTCGGCATTTTTTGCAGCTATCACTATTCCGCCCGTGTTACGGTCAATTCTGTTTACGAGTGCGGGTGCAAAAGAATTTTCGTCTTTCGGATTATATTCGCCTTTTTCGTAAAGATATCTTTTGACTCTTGTGATGAGCGTATCATTATATTCAGTTTCATCGGGATGAGAAAGAACGCCGACCTTTTTATCAAGCAAAAGAATGTTTTCATCCTCATAAACAATATCAAGATTTTTTGAAGCCGAAAGAAAATCATAATGTTCGTCTGCGGGAGCAAAAAACTCATCGTTGATATACATATCTATTATATCGCCCTGATTGAGCTTGAGCGATATATCACCCTTTTTGCCGTTGACTTTTATTCTTTTGGTTCTGATATATTTATACATAAGCGATTTCGGGAGTGCGGGAACGGCTTTTGAAATGAATTTATCAAGTCTTTGACCCGAATCGTTTTTTGAAATTGTAAAAGTTTTCAAGATAATCTCTCCGAAGTAAAAAAATCTCTTTTCAAATTAATGAATATGTTATATAATAAATGCACAGTTTTGTCAAAGGCGGTGTTTCTGTGTCTGAAAAGAACAGAAAAACAAAGAATCCTCATGAAAATCACAGAGCAAGGTTAAGAGAAACTTTCAGAAAAGCGGGTGTTGAAGGTATGCCCGACCATAATCTGCTGGAGCTTCTTTTATTTTATTCTATCCCGAGAAAAGATACAAACGAACTTGCACATACTTTGCTTTCAACCTTCGGTTCGCTCAACGGTGTGTTTGATGCATCGTATGAACAGCTTATGGAGGTTGACGGTATAGGCGAAAGTTCGGCACTTCTCATTTCTATGATACCTTCAATTTGCAGAAAATATGTTGAGGGCAGCGTTTCGGGAAAAATCAATCTCTCTGAGCCTGAAGCCGCTTGTGACTATGTTGTGAAAAAGTATTACGGCAACAACAAACTTGAGGTGTTTTATATGCTCTGCCTTGATACTGCAGGCAATCTTATCAATTGCTGCAAGCTTTCTCAGGGCAATTCGGGTACGGTTGTTGTTGATAAACGCATTATGCTCGAAACCGCATTGAGAAACCGTGCAGACAAAGTTATTTTCGCTCATAATCATCCTAACGGAATTGCGGTGCCGTCAAGGGAAGATCTTTCGCTTACAAGCGATTTCGGTTCGCTGCTGAACAGTGCAGGGATAAGGCTTGCAGATCATATTATAGTTGCCGGCGGAGAATATATTTCTCTTGCATCGCTCGATAAATATAAACCTCTTTTTATATAACATTCAGGCTGTGTCTTTCGGGACACAGCCTTTTTACATTAAAACTTGATTGTAACTTTGTGGTTGCCTTTGTCGGCGGTGATTCTGAGCATTGCCGCACCGTTTTCGCCAATGGGTGAAAGCTCGTATTCACCGTCACATTCGATGCTCTTTGCTGATTTATGAAGATAAATTTCGGTGGGTACAGAATATTCTTTATCCTGTTCATAAGCAAGAGTAAATACGTTGTTTTCTCTGTCAAATGAATATTCTGTAATGCTTCCGCAAACTGCAACGGGAGCTGTTCTGCGAAGGCAGGTCATAATCGGGTCATTGAGCAAGCCGTCATAATATGCCCAATATGTCTGACCCCAATGGTTGCCGTCAAATTTATCAAGAAGATATTCGATATGGAAAAGCCAGTCCGTACCTTCTGACTGACCGCCCCATTCACCGACGATTACGGGAATGCCGAGCCTTTCCTGTGAACGCTTGTGCTCGTCAAAAATTGAACCTACTCTTGAGTTGCTTGCGTATTTATATGCGGGAGTATCAACCATAAGGTCGTATGCATGGGGTGCAAAGCAAAGCTTCTTTTCCTGTTCGCCGTTATAGTTGACGGCGGGTGCGGAATAGGGGATACCGAGGTTTGAATAATAGCTGTTTTCCATAATGATTATGCCGTTATCGGTAACCTCACGGATTGCTTTTGCGGTTTTGTTGATGAATTTTGAATAATGACCCATATCGAATTTTCTGATAAGTTCATCGCCTGAGCTTGTAACTTTTCTGAAAAGTGTGGGGTCGTTGAAAGGTTCAAGGCAGCGGATTGCGTTGCCTGAAAGAAGCTGCTTGAGCATCCAGCCCTTTTTGCAGCGTTTGTCTGTAAGAACGGTTTTTGCAACGCCTGCGATGAGCTTTCTGAATACCTTACCGCCGTCAGTACCGGGGAAGGGCTCATTGAGAAGGTCAAAGCCGAAAAGTGCGGGGTGATCTTTGAATCTCTCTGCAACGTGCTTCCACATATTGCAGAAATAAGTCTGAAGAGGTTTGCCGTTGTATTCTTTATCTGCCCAGAAATTATCAAAGCAGTTGTGGATTGCTTTGCCCCAGAAATAACCTTCAGCCCATACAAGTCTTGTAGGCTTGAATTTTGCACCGTTTGTAAGGCAAGCCCATGCGGGTGCACCGTCTGCGGGTGTGTCAACAGTACCGCCGTAAAGGTCCTGATGCATATCAAGATAGAAATATATTCCGTACTTTTCGCAAAGGTCGGCAACCTTCTGAACTTTATCGAGGTATTCTTCGTCATATTTTTCGGGTTCGGGTTCAACTGCATCCCAGGTAAGACCGAGTCTTACAATATTGAAACCGTTTTCGCTGAGAGTTGATATAAGGTTTTCATCATAATCAAGAAGATATGTTTTTCTCTTATCACCGGGATTCTTCTGATAACCTTTATCACAAAGGTTTACACCGTTGAAAATTCTTTCTCTGCCTTCAGAGTCGATAAATTTTTTCTCGAATGTACTGATTTTAAGCATAAAATCTTTCCTTTCAAAAGATATAATTAACTTTCACAAATATTTCCGTCGCAATATAAAATATATATACCTCAAAATTATACCATTTACGAACAATAATTGCAACTGTTTTATAAGTTACAAAAGATAACATATAAACTATTGCTTTATTAAAAATAGTGTGTTAAAATTAAAATGTAAAAATTAATTATGAATAGAGGTAATTGTTTTGGCAGCATCAACACTTTTTAAAATGTATTGCAGAACATATCAGGGTATTTTCAGAGTTGCGGTTAATTTCCTTAACTGGAAAGAGCCTGAGCTTGTTAAAGGTGCGGGCAGCGTAAAGAAGCTCCCCGAGGTTGTTAAGGCAATCGGTCACAATAGCGTTCTTGTTGTAACTGATAAAGGTCTTATGGGTCTTCATCTGCTTGACGGACTTTTTGAGGGTCTTGATAAAGCAGGCGTAAAGTATGCTGTCTATGACGGCACACAGCCTAACCCCACAATCAACAATATAGAAGATGCAAGAAAGCTTTATATTGAGAATAACTGTACAGCACTCATCGCATTCGGCGGCGGTTCGCCTATGGACTGTGCAAAGGTTGCGGCTGCAAGAATTGCAAAGCCTAACAAAACAGTTCAGAAGATGAGGGGTACTCTCAAAATCCTCAAGAAGCTTCCCACAATCTATGCGGTTCCCACAACTGCAGGCACAGGTTCAGAAACAACAATCGCAGCGGTTGTTTCAGACCCCGAAACACACGAAAAATATGCACTTCAGGATCCTGTTCTCCGCCCCAAATATGCGGTTCTTGACCCTGAACTTACAGTAGGACTTCCTCCTCATATCACATCAACAACGGGTATGGATGCTCTTACACACGCCGTTGAAGCATATATCGGTCACAGTAATACCAAAGAAACCGCAGCGGCTGCAGAAAAAGCAACAAAAATGATTTTTGAGAATATTCTCAAGGTTTATGAAAACGGTAAGGATATTGAAGCAAGAGAAAATATGCTTGAGGCTTCATATCTTGCAGGTATTGCATTTACAAGAGCTTATGTAGGCTATGTTCACGCAATCGCTCATAATTTCGGCGGTATGTACGGTACACCTCACGGCCTTGCAAACGCAGTTATTCTTCCTTATGTGCTCGAGTATTACGGCGATAGTGCATACAGCCGCCTTGCAAAGCTTGCTGATTATGCGGGCCTTGAAACAAAAGGTATGAGCGAAGCACAGAAGGCAGTTCTCTTTATTGAGAAAATCAAGGAATTCAACAGACTTCTCAACATCCCCGAACATCTTGAGGTTCAGGAGAAGGATATTCCCACAATCGCCAAGAGAGCTGCAAAAGAAGGCAATCCTCTTTATCCCGTTCCCAAGATTATGGATATTGAAGATTTTATGTCGGTTATCAGAAAAGTGGGCAATCTTAATTAACAGGAATAATCGTGATTTTGAGGGTAATCTTCGGATTGCCCTCAATTTTTTTGAAGTTTTTTTAAAAAAATTCAACAAAAATTTTGAGAAGTAAAATCCCGAACTCGACAACCTTTGTGTGCTTTTTACAAAAAAGCATACATACAATTGTACAAAAGATACAAAAAACTTTTAACCGAAACTCTTATTCTGTTAAGGCTGAATAATTTTACGATATCAATTATTTGTTAATATTGCACAAAACTAAGTATAATAATTTGTGCAATATCACTTGACTTTTTCGTAAAATGGTGTATAATAAAGCCACAACGAAAAGAAAGGATGAATGTAAATGAATTTCGAAAACACAACTTACAAAGCAGAAAGAAAACTCCTTGATGAAATCGCCAGCGAGAAGAAGTTTCTTACATTCAAGAAGCTTGTTAAGATCTTTGAGTTGGATGCACTTATCGCAGGCCGTCAGTAATACGGCAAAGGGATGAGTTTCATCAACCCCGAAAATATCGTCGGTGCACAACGGCGATTTCATATATTCTGAGCGTTGTTTTCCGCTCAGAGCTTCAGAAAATACTGCAGACCGAAAAGTTGACTTTTCGGTCTGTTTTTGTTTATGCGGCATATATATTATTATGTAATAAATATAGGGGGAAGAATATGAATTGCTGTATAACCGAGCTCAGGTGCAAAGAGGTAATCAATAAATCAAACGGCTGCCGTCTGGGATTTGTGAGCGATATTGAAGTTGACAGTTGCTGCGGTAAGGTTGTTGCACTTGTTGTTTACGGCAAGCCTGTTTATTGGGGGCTTTTCGGCAGAAGGGAGCGTATACGTATTTGTTGGGAAGATATCGAGGTTATCGGCTCTGATACGATTCTTGTGTGCAAAGCCCAATGTGACGATAATCCCCGCCGCCGAAACCGGATATAAAATAACACCCCGAAGCATTCTGCTTCGGGGTGAATTTTATGTATTAAGATTAATACTTGAAGTTTTTGTAGAAGATGTGTGCTTTACCGGTTGCGTCACCGCCGCCTGCTGCATCGATGATAATGCTTACATCATACTCAACAGTAATGCTTACAAGGTTGCCTGTTGCACTGTCGATAACAGCCTTAACAACTGCGTTCTTGTAGCTTTCCTTGATAACTGCACTGCTGAGAACTTCGCCAACTGCGCTGTAGATAACGGGAGCTGTCTTGTGGTCAAAATAGCTCTTATCAGCATCACCAACACAGATACCGCACTTGTCGATAGGTGAGTTGTTTACTTTCTTGTCCTTTGAAGCTTCGCTGCTGCCGGGCTTAACGTTGAGAATGATTGTGTATTTGCCGTCAGCTTCTGTGCACTTTGCAGCTGTGATGTCAGCTGTTGAGAGTGTGCTCTTGCGGAGGTAGTGGTGAGGAACGTCGCTTTCCCACTGACCCTTTGTTACATCCATTGTGTATTTGTTTTCCATGCCGATGCCCATGAATGAATAGATAAGGTCATCGAATGTCTTGAGAAGGAAACCTGCGTTAAGGTTTTCGTTGTCGATATAACGTTCTTTGTGGAAACCAACTCTTGAGTCATAAGCCTTGTTAACAGCTGTGTTGTAGTATGCGATGATTTCATCTGTTGTTACGGGAGCAACTGCGGGAACAACTGCTGTTGTTTCGCCGTTTGCGAGAGTTTCATCTGTTGTTGCTGAGGGATCTGCTGTTGAAGCATCAACAACGGGAGCATCTGATG
>JAXJVE010000146.1:0-3512 GCA_036308705.1 Acutalibacteraceae bacterium | reverse complement strand
TCAACGCCGATCATTCCGATAATTGTGAGGATTACGTCTTTGCCGCTGCAGTTTGATGGAAGCTTATTTTTGAGATTGAATTTTATAGCGGAGGGAACTTTGAACCAAGCCATACCCGTTGCCATTCCTGCCGCCATATCCGTTGAGCCTACACCAGTTGAAAATGCCCCGAGTGCGCCGTAGGTACAGGTGTGGCTGTCTGCGCCGATAATGCAGTCGCCTGCGGTAACAACTCCCTGCTCGGGAAGAAGAGCGTGCTCAATTCCCATTTTTCCGACATCGTAAAAATGACTTACGCAATGGGAACACGCAAATTCACGGCATTGCTTCGACTGCTCGGCAGCCTTTATATCTTTGTTGGGAACAAAATGGTCAAGAACAATAGCCACTCTGTCTTTATCAAAAACTTTGTCAAAGCTTGCTTTTCTGAACTCATTGACGGCAACGGGGGTTGTAATATCGTTGCCGAGAACGATGTCGAGCTTCGCATTTATAAGCTGACCTGCCGTCACGCTTTCAAGTCCTGCGTGAGCGGCAAGGATTTTTTGTGTCAAAGTCATTCCCATTTTATTTTCCTCCTTTTGTCATATTGTGGAATGCGTTGAGAAGCGCATTGGTGCTTGCCTTGATAATATCGGTATCCGTGCCTGCGCCCCAGAACATTTCACCGCTTTCTCTTTCAAGACCGACGTAAGATGCCGCAACACTCTGCGAACCATGACCCTGCATACTGTGCTGAGTGAAAACCTGCAGGGTGTAGTTTTCGTTTGTATAAGCCTTGAGCGCATTGTTGACGGCGTTGAGCGAGCCGTTGCCCTCTGCCTGCATATCGGTTTCAATTCCGTCTTTGGAGAAGGTAACTTCGATTTTTACGGTATCGTTTTCACGCATAAAATCAAAATATGAAATCGAAATCGGAGTTTCTTCATAGAGATAATTTGCCTTGAAGATTTCAAAAACCTCGTCAGCTTTGAGCTCTCTGTGTTCGCTGTCCGAAATATGCTTGCAGAGATAACTGAGTTCTTCGCTCATCTTCTTCGGGAGAATATAGCCGTAATTCTGCTCGATAAGATAACCTATACCGCCCTTACCGCTTTGTGAATTGACTCTGATTACGTCTGCATCGTAGGTGCGGCTGATGTCATGGGGGTCAATGGGAATATACGGCACGCTCCATTCGTGAAGTCTTTTCTTGTTTCTGTATTTCATACCCTTTGCGATTGCATCCTGATGGCTGCCCGAAAAAGCGGCAAAAACAAGTGCACCTGCATAGGGTGAACGCTCGTAAACGTGCATCCTTGTGCATCTTTCGTAGGTTTCAACAAGTTTCGGAATATCCGATAAATCGAGCTTCGGGTCAACGCCGTGGGAATACATATTCATCGCAAGGGTGACGATATCAACGTTGCCCGTTCTTTCGCCGTTGCCGAAAAGAGTGCCTTCAATTCTGTCTGCGCCTGCAAGAATTGCAAGCTCGGCATCGGCAACGCCAGTTCCTCTGTCATTGTGAGGATGAAGCGAAATCGTAACGTTCTCACGGTATCTGAGATTTTCGTGCATATACTCAACCTGACTTGCGTAAACGTGAGGGCTGCTCATTTCAACCGTTACGGGGAGATTGATGATAACATTGTTTGTTTCGCTCGGCTCAAGCACATCGAGAACTGCATTGCAGACTTCAAGAGCATATTCGGGTTCGGTTCCCGTGAAGCTTTCGGGGGAATATTCAAATCTGAAATTGCCTTCATATTCGCTTGCAAGCTTTTTGACAAGCTTTGCACCGTCAACGGCGATTTTTTTGATTTCTTCCTTTGATTTGCCGAAAACCTGCTCACGCTGGGCAACGCTGACGGAATTATAAAAATGAATTATCGCACTCGGCGCACCCTTGCAGGCATCAAAAGTTTTTCTTATAATATGCTCTCTGCATTGGGTGAGCACCTGCACGGTTACGTCGTCGGGAATCATATTGTTATCAATGAGAGCACGCAAGAATTCATATTCCGTTTCCGATGCAGCAGGGAATCCGACTTCAATTTCTTTAAATCCGACCTCAAGCAGAAGTTTGTAAAATTCAAGCTTTTCCTCAAGACTCATCGGAATAACAAGGCTTTGGTTTCCGTCACGCATATCAACGCTGCACCACTGCGGTGCTTTTTCGATATGGTCTTTGTTGACCCACTTGTTATATGTCTTATCAACGGGATAATATCCCACTCGGTATTTGGTTGAATCCATCATTCCGATACCTCCGCAACGGTATCAATTTCAACAAGTACGTTTTTCGGAAGCTCTTTAACCGCAACGCAGGAGCGTGCAGGCTTGCCCGTGAAATATCTGCCGTAAACCTCGTTGAATGCGGCAAAATCACTCATATCTTTAAGAAAACAAACCGTTTTGACAACGTTTTCAAGTCCGCTGCCTGCTGCTTTAAGAACAGCTTTTAGGTTTTTACAAACCTGCTCGGTCTGCTCTGTAATTGTCCGTGCTTCAACCAAACCGCTTTCGGGGTTAATGGCTATCTGTCCCGATGTGAAAACAAGTCCGTTTGTAACAATTGCCTGTGAATAGGGGCCGATTGCATCGGGTGCATTTTTTGTATATACAACATTCATAACAATTCTCCTTATTCTACTATTTTAAAGCCCTCTTTTTTGAGTGCTTCCTTGATTTCAAGAACATGGTTATAATTTCGGGTTTCCATTGTGATTCGCAGATAACAGCCGTTAACGCTTTCCGTGCTGCCTGCACGTTCGTGATGAACGCCCGTAACATTACCGCCGCAGTCTGCGATAATTCTTGAAACATCCTTCAGCTGACCTGGTTTATCAATCAGTTCAATGAGCATACTTGAAGTTCTGCCCGATTTTATAAGACCGCGTTTAATTACTCTTGAAAGGCTTGTAACGTCGATGTTTCCGCCCGAAACAAGGCTTACAACCTTCTTTCCCTGAACAGGGAATTTATTGAACATCGCCGCCGCAACGGAAACGGCTCCCGCACCTTCGGCAATCATTTTCTGTTTTTCGATAAGTTCAAGAATTGCACCCGCGATTTCATCCTCTGTTACAAGTGCGATATCATCAACATATTTGTTTATCAGTTCAAAGGTGTGTTCACCGGGTTGTTTAACGGCAATACCGTCTGCGATTGTGGAAACGGAATCAAGGCACTCAATATTCCCGCTTTTGAGTGAATTGAACATACTCGGTGCGCCTGCCGCCTGAACACCGTAAACCTTGATTGAAGGTCGGATTGACTTGAGTGCATAGGCAACACCCGAAATAAGACCGCCTCCGCCAATCGGAACAATAACCGCGTCAACGTCATCAAGGTCGCTTGCAATTTCAAGACCGATTGTTCCCTGACCTGCAATAACAGCTTCGTCATCAAACGGATGAACAAAGGTATAACCCATTTCATCTTTCATCTGAAGTGCCTTTGCATAAGCGTCGTCATAGCAACCGTTGACAAGGCAAATATCTGCACCGTAGCTCTTTGTTGCCTCAATC
>JAXJVE010000145.1:0-1366 GCA_036308705.1 Acutalibacteraceae bacterium | reverse complement strand
ATTCAATATATTTTTCAAAAAATCCGCCTTCGCCCTCAAAACATACGGCACAGACCGAGCCTTTTTGAGAGAGCACGAATTTTTTATACATTTCAAAATCGCCTTTGATTATCGTAACCTGAGCCGACGGTGCATAGTGCTTATACTTCATACCGGGCGATTCTGCTTTTTCGTTATCCCTGAGTTTTTCAAAAACTGCGGGCGAAATCTGAATTGCACCGAGCACATCTTCAAGCTGCTCTGGTGTAATTCCGCCGGGTCTGAGAAGGGTCGGAGGAGTTGTGACAAGCGTTACAACCGTTGACTCAACGCCAACAGAACATTCGCCGCCGTCAACAACCGCATCAATCTTGCCGTCGAGGTCCTCAATAACGTGAGATGCCTTGGTGGGGCTGGGTTTGCCCGATGCGTTTGCACTCGGTGCGGCAAGCGGTAAACCCGATTCGGCAATGATTTTTCTTGCTCCTTCGTGCGACGGCATACGGATTGCAACCGTATCAAGCCCCGCACTCACCTCATCGGGTATGAGTGCCGATTTTTTCATAATAACCGTCAGCGGGCCGGGCCAATATTTTTCCGCAAGGGAATAAAGTCGGGGGTCAACGCTTTCAACAAGGGGCGGAATTTCGCTGAGCGAAGAAACGTGGACAATCAGCGGATTATCCTGAGGTCTGCCCTTTGCGATAAATATTTTTTTGACCGCCTCGCCGTCAAGTGCGTTTGCCGCAAGACCGTAGACCGTTTCGGTGGGTATGGCAACAAGACCGCCGTTTCTGAGAATTTCAGCCGCAGTCCCGATTGAATTTGTATCCTGTTCTTTTAAATAGAGTGTTTTTATCATTTTATTCATTTTTAAGTTTCTCCGCTGTATCAGCAGTCACCAAAGCGTCAATAATTTCATCAAGGTCGCCGTTGAGAATGGCATCAATTCTGTAAAGAGTAAGGTTTATTCTGTGGTCGCTCACTCTGCCCTGAGGGTAGTTATAGGTGCGGATTCGCTCGCTTCTGTCACCCGTACCGACCTGTGCTTTACGCTCGCCCGCAATCGCATCGTGCTGTTTCATCATCTCAGCCTCAAGGATTTTTGAACGCAGAATTTTCATAGCTCTGTCCTTGTTTTTATGCTGACTGCGTTCATCCTGACACTCAACAACGGTACCCGTGGGGATATGTGTGATACGGATTGCACTTTCGGTTTTGTTAACGTGCTGACCGCCCGCACCGCCTGAACGGTAGGTATCAATCTGCAGGTCTGCGGGGTTGATTTCAACGTCAACCTCCTCCGCTTCGGGGAGAACGGCAACAGTTACGGTTGAAGTATGGATTCTGCCCTGACTTTCCGTTTCGGGCACACGCTGTACTCTGT
>JAXJVE010000144.1:0-1412 GCA_036308705.1 Acutalibacteraceae bacterium | reverse complement strand
GTTGATTTGCCGACATTCGGTCTGCCGACTATTGCCACAACATTTGACATTATATATTCCCTCCTGTCAAGGCAGAGAGCAAATCCTCTCCGCTGCTGCCGTTTTGTGTAATCTTAATTCCTAATTTATCTGAAAGTCCGTCAACCGTCATATCATCAAGGAACATATCCCCTTCGCTTCGCAGACAGTTGGGCGGAATTATAAGCTCATCGCCCAGATCCATATCGAATACCGCATCCGCAATATCACTTCCGCAGAGCAGACCCGAAACGGTAATCATACTGCCGAGAAGTTTATTTTTTACGGACACAACCTGAACGGTAAGACCTTTTATTTTATCCTCAGCCTTCTTTGAAAGCTCCGAAATCAGCGGATACGCCGCCTCACCCGTTACAACGGTAACCTTTCGGCTGAGATTTGTTATTTTGCAATTACCGAGTGCTTCTTCAAACTCTTCTTTGAGAAGTGCCCACATTCCGACCCCGTTTTCAAGCTGGGGAAAGCCGTTATAATAATCGGCATCGGGCATCGGTCTTTTTGCTTTAAGATAAAATTCATCTGCCGCATAAGCGATTATTTCACCGTGTTCGGCTTTGAATTTTTCGTTGAAGCGGTCAATTATATCTATCGTTTCACCCGCCGTTTTCTCATCATAAGGTTCAAGCGGATAAAGACCTTCTCTGTGGTCTGAAAGACCGACAGGCACAGCCGCAATGCTTTGCACCGCGGGATAAAGCTTTGAAAGTTCATCAAGGCTGAATTCAAGCTCGTCGCCGTCGTTTATTTTCGGACAGAGCACAAGCTGGGTATTGAGTGTTATTCCCGCATCGGCAAATTTCTTAAGATACCTGAGCGACTCGCCCGCCTTGGGATTTGCCATCATCTTTACACGAAGTTCGGGATTCATCGTCTGCACCGAAACATTGACTGGGCTTATATGCATTTTAATGATTCTTTCAGCCTCATCATCTGTAAGGTTGGTAAGAGTAATATAATTGCCGAAAAGGAACGATAACCTTGAATCGTCATCTTTGAAATAAAGGCTTTTGCGAAGCCCCTTCGGAAGCTGGTCAATAAAACAGAAGATACACTTGTTTTTGCAGCTTCTCTGCTTATCCATAAGATAAGTTTCAAATTCGAGGCCTATATCGTCAAACTCATCTTTCTTGATAAGAACAAGCTTTGATTTGCCCTGAGCTGTTCTGAGAGATATCAGCAGTTTTGTTTCGTTGATGTAAAAACGGTAATCAAGCACATCGTTTATTGCATTGCCGTTAATACTTATCAGAGTATCGCCTGCCGATATTTTCTTTTTTTCTGCTATGCTTGAGTGTTCAACTCCGCTGATTATAACTGCCATATTCTCACCTGCCGAAACTACCCTATTTTATAATTACAGAGTATTATAACAT
>JAXJVE010000143.1:0-3782 GCA_036308705.1 Acutalibacteraceae bacterium | reverse complement strand
TTCCTGTATTACCATCAGAAGAAGAGTTCCCATATGCAATCCGTACAGTATCAGAAGTTTTGATTTCTAACGGTTCAACATCACAGGGTTCAGTTTGTGGTTAAACTCTTGCATTAATGGCTGCAGGTGTTCCCATCAAGGCTCCCGTTGCAGGTATTTCATGCGGTCTTATCACAGAAGGCGACCGTTTCATGACAATGGTTGATATTCAGGGTCTTGAAGACTTCTTCGGCGATATGGACTTCAAGGTTGCAGGTACAAAGAAGGGTATCACATCAATTCAGATGGACCTCAAGGTACACGGCCTTACTCCCGCTATCATCAGAGAAGCTCTTGATAAGACTTACACAGCAAGATGCTATATTCTTGACGAAATTATGCTTCCCGTTATCCCCGAACCCAGAGCAGAGCTTTCAAAGTGGGCTCCCAAGATGCTTACAACAAAGATTGATCCCGAAAAGATCGGCGATGTTATCGGTAAGCAGGGTAAGGTTATTCAGAAGATCTGTGCAGAATGCAACTGTAAGATTGACGTTCAGGAAGACGGTAACATCTTTGTTTCATCAACAGATATCGACGATGCAAAGAGAGCTATCTTCATTGTTGAAACAATCGCTAACGATCCCGAAGTCGGTGCAATCTACAAGGGTGTTGTTACCCGTCTTATGAGCTTCGGTGCTTTTGTTGAAATCGCACCCGGCAAAGAAGGTATGGTTCACATCAGCCAGCTCGACGTTAAGAGAACAGAAAAGGTTGAAGACGCAGTTACCGTTGGTGACGAAGTTATCGTTAAGGTTCTTCCCAAGGATGATCAGGGCAGACTCAACTTCTCACGCCGTGAGGCTCTTATCGAAGTTGAAGGTCTTGTTCCCGAAAACACCGTTTCAGATGCTCCCAGAAAACCCAGAAGAGAATTCAAGGGTGACAGAGGCGGCAGACAGAGAAGAGATTAATTTTTTTGTAAAGCATATAATAAATAACCTGCACGGATTTATTTCCGTGCAGGCTTTTTTTATTGTTTAAACCTGTTGAAAAAAGGAATAATATGTTGTAAAATAAGAGCATAATATATCAGGTGCGAAAGGAGCAAATGCTATGCCCTCCGTAAGTGAAATTTTTAAATTGCTTCCGTATCTTATATGGTTGCTTGCAGGTGTAGGCGTGTTCATCGTCGGTATGAATTTTATGGGCGATGCACTCGAAAAATCCGCAGGCGGCGGAATGAAAAAACTGCTCGGAAAAATCAGCAACAACCGTTTTTCGGGTGTTGGCATCGGTGCAGGTGTAACGGCAATTATACAGAGTTCATCGGCAACATCTGTTATGGTTATCGGTCTTGTTAATGCGGGAGTTATGACTCTTATGCAGGCAACCCCGATTATTATGGGTGCAAACATCGGTACAACAATAACAGGTGTACTTGTTGCACTTAAAAACGATTATTTCAATATGGCAATGTATGCCCTTGCCTTTGCGGGCGTTATGATGGGTTTTGCCAAAAAAGAAAAAATAAAGCTTGCCGGCAGTCTTTGCAGCGGTCTCGGTCTTATTTTTGTCGGCCTTAACGTTATGAGCAGCGAGCAGGCATTCGGCAATGCAGAGGTTGAAAACCTGTTCACAGGTATTTTCAGCGTTGTTGATAATCCGCTTCTTCTTATTATAATAGGCATTATCTTCACCGCACTCATTCAGAGCTCATCGGCATCAACCGGTGTTGTTATCACAATGGTAGGTACAGGCATACTTCCGCTGAATCTTGCACTTTTCATTATACTCGGTGCAAATATCGGTACCTGCGTAACAGCACTTCTTGCATCGGTAGGTGCAAACCCCAACTCAAAACGAGTTGCTTTTATTCACTTTGCATTCAACACAACGGGAACAGTTCTTTTTGCAATCCTTATATGGATTTTCAAGGATCAGACTGTTGATATTCTCAATTCGCTCATCCCCGGCAATGACCCGATGTCGCTTCAGATGAGAGTTTCGGCATTCCACGTTGTTTTCAACGTAACAACAACAGCACTTCTCCTTCCCTTTGTTAAGCCGCTTGTTAAACTTTCAACAATTGTTATCAAGGATAAGAAAGAAGAAAAAGAAGTTCTTACCCTCAAATTTGTTGATAACAGACTTCTGACCGCACCGCACGTTGCTCTTATGCAGGTAAAAAAAGAGATGGACTATATGCTCAGCCTTGTTGAAGAAAACATCGGACTTTCATTTGTTTCAATAGACAAAGGCTCACTTGAACACAGCGAAAAAATACGCAAAAACGAAGAAATCATCGACTTTACAAACGGTGCTCTCACCAAGTTTTTAATCAGCCTTTCAGTTGGTATGGGTCAGGAAGATGAGAAAATCATCGGTTCATATTTCCACGTTCTCAACGACCTTGAGCGTATAGGCGACCACGCCGAAAACTTCCACGAAATAGGCGTTGAAATGATAGAAAAGAAGCTTTCGTTCTCCGAAAATGCATACGGTGAAATCGAAGATATGCGTAAAAGTATGATGCAGATGTTCAATATTTCAAAAGATGCTTTTGAAAACCTGAACAGAGAAAATCTTCCCAGACTTACCGAGCTTGAAGAAGGCGTTGACGAAAAGAAAAAAGAGCTTATCGCAAGCCACTTTGCAAGGCTTGCCGAAGGCAACTGCAACGTTGACGTAAGCCCGTATTATTCATCGGTTGTTCTCGGCCTTGAAAGAGTTGCCGACCACCTTGTCAATATCGGTTTCAGTATCAAGAACCCCACAGGTTCACAAAAAGACAATATGTAACAAAAAGGACTTCCTCAACGAGGAAGTCCTTTGATTTTACTGATAATCTTTCATATATTCGCCGTGTGCTTCGATAAGCTCATCAACCATTGCCTTGATATCGTCAATCGAAAGCTCGGCAGCGGTATGAGGTTCAAGCATAGCCGCCATATAGATATCTTCACGCTTCTTTGTAACAGCCGCATTGATTGTGAGAAGCTGAGCGTTGATATTTGTCATATTCATCGCCGCAAGCTGAACGGGAAGCTTGCCTACATGACAGGGATGAATTCCCTTGCCGTCGATAAGACAGGGCACTTCAACGCAGGCGTCTGCGGGGAGGTTATCAATAAGACCTGTGTTGAGCACGTTGCCGCCGATTTTATAGGGATTGCCTGTAACGATTGATTCCATAATATATGAAGCATATTCGCCCGAACGCTCGTGAGTAATCTGACCGTTATCGAGGATTCTTTCTTTCTCAGCCTTCCAGCCTGCAATCTGATTTACGCAGCGGCGGGGATATTCGTCAAGAGGAATGTTATATCTTTCGATAAGTTCGGGATACTTTGATTTGATATAGAAGCAGTTGTATTCAGCGTTGTGCTCGCTTGATTCGGTGCAGTAATATCCGAAATTCTTGATATATTCAAATCTGACCATATCGCCGTGTTTTTCGCTTGCGTTTTTCTCTGCGGCTCTCTTGCGGATTTCGGGATAAAGGTCGTTGCCGTCTTTATCTTCAACCTCAAGAAGCCAACCCATATGATTGATGCCCGCAATAAGCTCTTTTCTGCCTTCAAGCTTATCTTCCATACCGAGATGGCTGAGCAAACCTTTTGTGCAGCTCTGAACACTGTGGCAAAGACCGATGGTCTTTATTTTTGTGTATCTCTGCATATATCCTGTGAGGATTGCCATGGGGTTTGTGTAGTTAAGGAACCACGCATCGGGGCAAACCTCTTCCATATCATCGGCAAAATCCTTAAGAACGGGAATTGTGCGAAGACCTCTCATAATAC
>JAXJVE010000142.1:0-4385 GCA_036308705.1 Acutalibacteraceae bacterium | reverse complement strand
GTTTATATTATAATTACAGTACATATGACTGTGCGTAAATACGACAAATTTTACGCACACAAACAACAAAACATTTCAGGAGGAAACATCATGTCAAAGAAAATTCTTGCAATTCTTCTTGCACTCAGCTTTGTTTTTGCTTTCGCAGCTTGCACAGCTAAAGAAGAACCCGAAACAACCGCTCCCGTTGAAACAACAGAAGATATCTTTGCACAGGGCGAAACAGAAGCACCCGTTGTTGACGTAACAGAAGCACCTGTTGAAGGTACAGAAGCTCCCGTTGAAGGTGAAACAGCAGTTTCAGAAGAAGCAACAACAGAAGCAGCTAATGCTATGCCTCAGGGCACAGAAGCTATCGTTGCTTATTTCAACACAGCAATCAACAACGCAAAGTCAAACTCAAAGAGCATCAAGTCAAACTATATGATTCACAGCGTTTATACCGATAAGATCTCAGGTCTTCCCGGTGCTCTTGAATCAGTAGGTAAGTCACTTATCGAAGATAACATGGGCGAAGACGATACCAAAAAGAACGTAACATGGTCATCAGCAGCAGATAAGAACGCATTCTTCCCCGTTGAAGGCGAAACATATGCTTCAAAGCTCACAGCTGCAGACGTTAAGGATGCAAAGATTACAGAAAAAGACGGCAAGTGGATTATCAGAATCACAACCAAGGATGACCTCCGTTCAGAAGGCTATGCACACGGTAAGGGTCATGCTCCCAAGGCATTCAACGCTGTTCTTCCCGGCCTTATCGACGGTTATATCCCCGGCATCGCAAAGTCACTCTTCAGCGTTGGCACAGTTGCTACAGCTTATCCCTCAAGCACAGTTCAGGTTGAAATTGATCCTGCAACAGGTAACGTAACACACGCTAACTACAAGCTCAACTGGACTCTTTACATTCCTCTTAACGGTAAGGACGTTGTTCTTCCCTTCGCAACAGAGAACGATTATAATATCAACTGGTAATTAATCGAATGGTGACTGTTTGTGCAGTCACCATTCTTAACGTAAAAAATATTTTGAAAAGGTGATTTACTATGAAAAAGGAAGTTCTTGTTGAAACTTCAGCTCGTCACGTTCATGTAAGCCGTGCAGACCTCGATATTCTTTTCGGCGAAGGCTATGAACTTACACACAAAAAAGACCTTTCACAGCCCGGTCAGTATGCTTGCGAAGAAAGAGTAGCTGTTGTAGGTGCAAAGGGTCAGTTCCCCGGCGTTTCAATCCTCGGACCCGTTCGTCCCGCAACTCAGGTTGAGCTTTCACTCACAGACGCAAGAAGCATCGGTGTTGTTGCTCCCGTAAGAGAAAGCGGTGATATCGCAGAAACAGGTGCTTGCAAGCTTGTAGGCCCCAAGGGTGAAGTTGAAATTGCTTGCGGTGTTATCTCAGCAAAAAGACACATCCACGCAACTCCCGCAGATGCTGAAAAGTACGGCCTTGAAGATAAGCAGATTGTTTGCGTTAAGGTTGAGTCAGACGGCAGAAGCCTCATCTTTGATGACGTTGTTGTAAGAGTTAACCCCAACTTTGCTCTCGCAATGCACATTGATACAGACGAATCAAACGCTGCAGGTGCAAAGCCCGGCATGATGGGTGAAATCCTTTAATACATAATATTTACAGCACTCTCCGTAAGGAGGGTGCTTTTTTTATTTGAAATTCAGTTAATCGCCCGCAAGTGACAAAATCAGTATATAGACAAACAAAAAAATTTGTGCTATATTAATAATGTATATTTATGTCCTATGAAAGGAAGATGAAAATGACAGAACTCAAGTATTGGGAAAACCCTTATATAATTAAGGAAAACAAGGAAGACGGTCATAATACCGCTATGCCCTATACAAGCGTTAAGGATGCTCTTGAGGGTGTTGATGCTCCCACAAAATTCTCGCTTGCGGGTACCTGGAAATTCTATTGGCAGCTCGGTGTCGATGACCTGAGAACGGATTATTATGCAGAGAATTATGACGACTCATCGTGGGACGATATAACCGTACCCTCTCTGTGGCAGCTCAAGGGCTACGGCAAGCCCATCTATCTTTGCAGCTCGCTTCCGTCTGCACTTTCTTCCGTAAAGGACGAAATCCCCAAAATCAACCATAATCTTAACGAAATCGGTGTTTACCGCCGCACCTTCAACATCCCCGAAAGCTTTGAAGGTAAAGAAATCTTTATTCATTTCGGTGCGGTAAAGGCAGGTTTCTTCCTCTATATCAACGGCAGAAGAGTCGGCTATTCTCAGGGCTCGATGACACCTGCTGAGTTCAGAATCACAGACTATGTGACAGTCGGCGAAAACCGTATTATCGTTGAAGTTTTCCGTTATACAGACGGTACATATCTTGAAGATCAGGATATGTGGTTCCTTTCGGGTATTTACAGAGATGTTTATGTTTATGCCGAAGAAAAGCTCTGCATCCGTGACTTTTTTGCAGATACTTCTCTTGATGAAACATACGAAAACGGTACTCTCGACCTTGAAGTTACCCTTCAGAATTACGGCGAAGATGCAGATTGCGTTTTTGAAGCCGTGCTTATGGTTGATGATAAACAGAAGAAAATCGGCTCCGAAAAGCTTACCGCAAAAAACGGCAAAACCGTTCTTCATTTCAATCATATTGAAGAGGGTGCAAAGCAGTGGTCTGCCGAAGAGCCCAACCTCTATAAGCTTCTTCTTATCCTCAAAAGCGGCAGAAAAGTGCTCAGCACAAAGATTATTAAAATCGGTTTCAGAAAAATCGAAATCAAGGGCAACGTTCTCACCGTTAATGGCAAACGTGTTATCATAAAGGGCGTTAACCGCCACGATTTTGACCCCGACAACGGCTGGGCTGTGCCTACAGAGAGATATTATCAGGATTTATACCTGATGAAGAGAGCAAATATCAACGCAATCCGCACAAGCCACTATCCCAATGCGGAATTTTTCTATGATATGTGCGACGAACTCGGCTTTTATGTTATGGACGAAGCCGATGTTGAAAGCCACGGCGTACGCCGTAAAAACTGCCCCGGCGACAACCTTGAATTCAAAGAGGCTGTTGAGGACAGAGCAGAGAGAATGGTTCTCCGTGACAGAAGCCACGCCTGTGTATGCTTCTGGTCGCTCGGTAACGAGGCAGGCGACGGTGAAAACTTTGTTCACGAAAAGAACGCAATTCTTGCTCTCGATAAGTCAAGACCCGTTCACTACGAAGGCGATTTCGACTTCACAAAGAGCGATTTCATAAGCCGTATGTATCCCGTTGAATATGTTGTTGAAACAATGCGTCAGCAGAAGGAACTCAAAATAAGTGCTTATGAAAACCTTGCAAACGTTCTTGCTGCCGATAACAAGCCCATCCCCGAGGAAACATACAAAACCCACCCCGTTATTTACTGCGAATATGCTCACGCTATGGAAAACAGCCTTGGCAACTTCAAGGAATATGTTGATGATTTTGAGCAGTTTGACCATATGTGCGGCGGCTTTATCTGGGACTATGTTGACCAGTCAATCCGTAAGGTTGAAAACGGCGTTGAAAAATGGCTCTACGGCGGCGACTTTAAGGAAGGTTCAAGCAGCTATTATTTCTGTGCAAACGGTATCATCACCGCTGACAGACAGCCTCAGCCCTCATACTATGAGGTTAAAAAGGTATATTCAAACCTTGAAGTTACCGATTGCGACTGCAGAAGCGGCAGAGTAAATATAAAAAATAAGAATCTTTTCATCACCACAGAGGATTATAAAATCCATTGGGAAGTTACGGTAAACGGCGATGTTGCAAACAGCGGCGATATCGACGACCTTGTTGTTGCTCCTCTCACCGAGCAGGAAATTCAGCTCCCCGTAAGCCTTGCCGACTATCCCGAAGGTGAAGTTATCCTTACCCTCACATTCGTTCTCAAGGTTGATAAACCCTGGGCTCAGGCAGGTTTTGAGCAGAGCTTCCATCAGTTTGTGCTCAGAGAAGAATGTGCGGCATCACGCAAACCCGCAAACGGTGACCTCAAATTCATCAAAGCGGGTAACGTTGTAAGCGTTAAGGGCAAGAATTTCACCGCAAAAATCAAATCGGGTGCACTCTCATCGCTTGTTTATGACGGCGTTGAAGTTATCGAAGCACCCCTTCGCCCCGATTTCTTCAGAGCACTTACCGATAATGACAGAGAATATCTCAACTTTGCTCCGATGTTCTGCGGAATTCATCCGCTTTATCAGTGGAAACGCACAACCGCAATGACAGTTGCAAATTCTGTAAAAGCTCAGGCAACTCCCTCGGGCGTTGAGGTAACCGTCAAGTGGAAAGCACCCTTCGTTTCGGGCGTTTCAACAACTTATCTCTTCTCACCCGACGGCGATGTAACCGTTTCACACAGTGCAATGG
>JAXJVE010000141.1:0-4583 GCA_036308705.1 Acutalibacteraceae bacterium | reverse complement strand
TTATTGAATAAAGGTCGGGGGTGTTTTTACGCGAAGTCAGAGCAATTCTGATAACGGTTGAAACATCGCCTACGTGACCCTTAAATGCTTCGGGATTTTTCTTATATTCCTTAACATTGGGTGTGAAGCCGAGAGGCTCGCACATATCCTTGATTCTTGCAAACCATTGGTCTTTATCGTCTGCAAGCGAGAATTCGCCGAGATACTTCTCGATTATAGCCGCCGCATCTTCTTTTGATACGTTTTCGGGAAGTGTATAATCTGCTGTATAGAGTTCTTTATAAAGATATGAGAAATAATCCTTGACTTCGCTCCATTTTGCAATATCCTTACGGGGCTTGGGATTCTCTCTGTCGATATTCACCGCAGCGGTTGAATATTCGGGGTCTGCAGTAAAGATTGCGTAAAATTCGGGGTCATTATCCTTTGCCCATTCAGCGATATTTTCATATACCTGAGCCGCAGTCATAATTGAAATAACGTTTTTGCTTACGTCATTGAGCTTTACAAGGTCAAAAAGGCAACCGCTTGAGCTCATCTTTTTGAGGTTGAAGGGGAATTTTGAAATATCCTCTTTGGGATTTGCCCTTCTCCAATCCTCAAAGTTTGAGTTGATGAGGGTGAGAAGATATTCAAGCACGCTCTCTTTGGGGAAGCCTTCTTCAACAAAATAGCTGACTGCCGCTTCGGGGTCTTTTCTCTTTGAAAGCTTACGCTTGTCCCCTGTTTCTTCGTCTATTTTGAGCACCTGAGGTGTGTGTGCGTACTTGGGCACTTTGTATCCGCAGGCTTTGAAAAGCTCGATATGTTTGGGCACGGATGAAATCCATTCTTCGCCTCTGATAACGTGAGTTGTTCTTATAAAATGGTCATCGCAGGCGTGTGCAAAATGATAGGTGGGAATACCGTCTGACTTAAGAAGAACTTCGTCGATTATGTTTGCGGGCATTTCAATTTTGCCTCTGATAACGTCATCAAAAATAACCTTCTTGTTCTCGTCGCCTTCTGAACGAAGACGGAGCACCCAGGGTTTGCCCTCGGCGATATTCTGCTCAATCTGTTCAAAAGTAAGGTTACGGCATTTTGCCCATTTTCCGAAGTAACCCCAGATAAGTGCGTCGCCCTGTTCCTGCTCCTTGCGAAGCTCTGTAAGTTCATCCGCTGTGCAGAAGCAAGGATATGCAAGACCTTTTTCAACAAGGCTCTTTGCGATAGTCTGATAAAGCTCGGCACGTTTGCTCTGGGTATAGGGGCCGTATTCACCCTTTTCTGTTCCGAATCCTGTTACACCTTCGGTAAATTCAACGCCGAAATACTTGAAGCCGTTAACGATAGCCGATACGCCGTCGTCGATTTCACGCTTTTTATCGGTATCCTCAATTCTGAGGTATGAAACACCGTTTGTTGTCTGAGCGGTCAGCACATCAACAAGTGCACTGAAAAGTCCGCCGATATGAAGATAGCCTGTGGGCGACGGTGCAAAACGTGTTACTCTTGCACCCTCCGCAAGACCTCTTTCGGGATAGAGCTCCTCATAATAATCGGGTGTTTTGTCGATCTGAGGGAAGAGAAGCTCAGCAAGTTTTTTATTATCCAAAAATATGCACTCCTAATCCATTATAATGAATTTTACTTATACCCTATTATTATTACAGAAAATTCATCAAGTATCAAGAGAAATTTTTATTTTTTTCAATTAAATATGCCGATTTTTTGAAAATATTTGCCGTTGAGAATAATAAGAAGCATTTATGCCAAAAATACACAAGAAAACTAAAGCGGAAAGAGGCATAAAAAATGAAAAAAAGTTTCAAAAAATATCCTAATATTTATATCGCACTTACTGTGTGTCTGTTTGCAATCGGCATAGGTGCATCAGTAGGGCTTATAAAAATGCCCGATAAAACGGATAACGAAGAATTTGAAAGAATAACCGTCCGATGGAGCGAAGCTGAAACGGGTCAGCCGATGACGGAAGAAGCCAATATCGGTGTAAGCGGAATTGCTGATGAGCGTGTTTACGTTGCCCCGACAACACAGAAAATTGAAGAAAACAAGCCGTTTTCAGGCAGCTTTGCCCTGCCTATGGGCACGGATATTATAAAAGATTACAGCAACGGCGAAATGGTGCAGTCTAAAACAATGGGCGACTGGAGAGTGCACAACGGCGTTGACTTTGGCGGAAGTGCGGGCAACGAGGTTGTTGCTGTAAACAGCGGCAAGGTAACAAAAGTTTATGATGACGGCTTTTGGGGTACCGTTGTTGAAATCGACCACGGAAACGGTATGACGGTAAGATACTGCGGTATGAAGGAGGGAAGCTGTCTGCCCGAGGGCACAGAGGTTGAAAAATACGGTAAAATCGGAACACTCGGGCATATTCCCGTTGAAATCAGCGACGAAGACCACCTTCACCTTGAAGTGCTCATCGACGGCGAATATGCCGACCCCTTGAAAGCACTCAATAAAGTCGGCGGTAACGAATGAGAAAGTGAATAATGAATAGTGAAAAGTGAATAGTTAAGGACGGGTTTCACCCGTACCGATATATCCGGTCATAGGCGAAGCCTATCCGAAACTTTCCACTCTTCACTTTTAACTTTTCACTTAATCTATATTATGGCGGCTGCATATATCTCAGGCTCCCCATAGGCGTTATTCACACCACCGTCAACGCAGCCGCCTTGTTTTATTGAAGGCAACGCCCTCAATCCATACTATGCCCGAAACAAAAAAATGGCATTGAAAATAAATTCAAAAAAAGGCTTTACATTTTATTTTCTTTGTGATATAATCCCTTTTGCACGTGCCCGTTTCTCGGATATCGGAGTAAACCTCTTTGAGGTATTCACCTGCCGTTTTCTGGGAGCCGAGGCAAATAATTAAATGAGGTGAAAAACAATGACACAGGCAGAAAAGACCGCAATCATGCAGGAATACGCTCTCCACGAAGGTGACACAGGTTCACCCGAAGTTCAGATCGCTGTTCTTACAAAGAGAATCAACGACCTTACAGACCATCTTAAGATTCACAAGAAGGACCACCACTCAAGAAGAGGCCTCCTTATGATGGTTGGTCACAGAAGAAACCTTCTTGCATACCTTCAGAAGAACGACATTGAACGTTACCGTTCAATCATTGCAAGACTTGGTATCCGTAAATAATTTACCAATAAAGCAGGCAGGAACTCATCTTGCCTGCTTTGTGTCGTTTTAAAGGTCAGAATGTCAAGTTAAAGTATTAGCTTGCTAACGCTTTAAATCGGTGCAAAAGCGAATCTTTCAGGCGGCTGCTTCCTTAGGTTTTAGCGGTAAATTGAGGGCTTGAATCTCAAGCTTTGAATTTATTGCTAAACCCAAACCTGCCGCCTGTGGAAATATAATTTTACAGAGAGGTAGAAAAAATGTTTTTTGAAGCTTTCAAAAAGTACGAAACAGAAATCGCAGGCAGACCTTTTGTTGTTGAAGTAGGCAAAATGGCTCAGCTTGCAGGCGGTGCTTGTCTTGTTCGTTACGGCGAAACAAACGTACTCTGTACCGCAACTATGGCTGCAAAGCCCAGAGAGGGTGTTGACTTCTTCCCCCTTTCAGTTGACTATGAAGAGAAACTCTATTCAGTAGGCCGTATCCCCGGCTCATTCCAGCGCCGTGAAGGCAAAGCAAGCGAAAAGGCTACTCTTGCTTCACGTGTTATCGACAGACCCATCAGACCTCTTTTCCCCAAGGATATGAGAAACGATGTTGGCGTTGTTGCAACAGTTATGTCAGTTGACCCCGACTGCCAGCCCGAAATCGCTGCTATGCTTGGCGTTTCAATCGCAATTTCAATTTCAGAAATTCCCTGGGACGGCCCCATTTCAGGCGTTGTTGTAGGTCTTGTTGACGGTCAGTACGTTATCAACCCCACTCTCGAGCAGAGAGCAAAGAGCGAAATGTACGTTACCGTTGCTTCAACAAGCGACCTTGTTGCTATGATTGAAGCAGGTGCAAACGAAGTTTCAAACGATGATATGTTTGACGGTATTATGTTTGCTCATAAAGAAAATCAGAGAATCGTTGAGTTCATCAACCAGATCAAGGCTGAATGCGGCAAAGAAAAGGTTGACTTCCCCTCAAACGATCCCGACCCCGAAATGTACGAAGCAATCAAGGATTTCGCAATCGAAGATATCCGTTTTGCTCTTGATACAGACGATAAGAGAATCCGTGACGAACGCCTCAAACCCGTTTACGATAAGGTTCACGAGAAGTTCGACGAAATCTATCCCGATATGGAAGTTAAGATTGAAGAATGCCTTTACAAGGTTCAGAAGTACGTTGTACGCCGCTGGCTTCTTGACGACGGCAAGCGTGTTGACGGCAGAGGTATCAACGAAATCCGTCCCCTCAACGCACAGGTTGACCTTCTTGACAGAGTTCACGGCTCAGGTATGTTCACCAGAGGTCAGACTCAGGTTCTTTCAATCACAACACTCGGCCCCATGAGCGATGCTCAGCTTCTTGACGGTCTTGATGAAGAAGAATCAAAGAGATATATGCACCACTACAACTTCCCCTCATACTCAGTTGGCGAAACAAAGCCC
>JAXJVE010000140.1:0-3616 GCA_036308705.1 Acutalibacteraceae bacterium | reverse complement strand
CCTACGGGCACAAGCTCAATTCTGCGTATAAGCATTGCTTCTCCGCCGGGTGCGGTTGAAATACACGCACATTTTGTTAAATCCGCAAGCACTTCGCCTGCCTGAGCGATAAGCCTTTCAGGGTCACCCGTTGCGGAAGAAATTCCTGCCTCTATCATACGGCGGTTAAGCTCATCAATCTCACGGGGCTTCATAAGATTATCAACATAATATCTGTAGCCCATCTGAGAAGGAATTCTGCCTGCCGAAGTATGGGGCTGCTCAAGGTATCCCATTGCAGCAAGTTCGCTCATCTCGTTTCGCACCGTTGCGGAAGAAACGGACATACCCGTGAGTGCAAGCAGCTCTTTTGAACCTATCGGCTCACCGGTCTTGATATATTGCTCAACAACCGCCGCCAGAATCAGTTTTTTTCTCTCGCTGAGTTCTGCCACTTACCTCACCGTCCTTGTTAAGTGCTAATTTTAGCACTCGCAAGTTATGAGTGCTAACCACTGTCACTACTATACCCCAAATAATCCCATTTGTCAATATTTCAATTGTAAACAAGTTGTTAAAATGTAAGAATTTTCTATGAACAGAAAAACAAAAGACAGCCGAAGCTGTCTTTTTATTATTCGTTATCTAAAAGGCCTTTTTTCTTTTCTTCAAATTCTTCCTGAGTGATTGCACCCATATCAAGAAGCTCT
This sequence comes from Acutalibacteraceae bacterium, assembly GCA_036308705.1. Taxonomy (GTDB): domain Bacteria; phylum Bacillota; class Clostridia; order Oscillospirales; family Acutalibacteraceae; genus CAG-177. The sequence continues at coordinate 2,927 of JAXJVE010000140.1, read as the reverse complement.
TTATACTGTTTGATAAATTCTATGTTGTTAGTCTGCTGGGTCATTCTTTCATCTTCTGTTTCTTCTTTGGAAGTTGACTGAAGAAATGTTTTTACCGAAGGGTCAATATACGATTCATCTTCTGCAGATTCTTTAGTCACAACTTTTTTATAAGGATTTGCCATACGGAAGCAGAAGAAGAAAACAAATGCGGTAAATACCAGATAAACGGGAATGGGTACAAGTATCGTAAGTATAACACAAAGTTCTTCCCCACCAAAACACAACATAAGTATCCATTTTACAATGCTGCCCACGCCTGCAAGGCAACTTATAAGCGCAGGAATAAAGAATAAAATCTTGATTACTTTGTTGTTCGGTTTTAATGCGGCAACAATCGAATAAACCGCCATAAGAACAAACACCAAAGCCACAATAGAATATATTATCATATTCAACAATGCATTTATAAAATCAAGATCGACGTTTTCCATTAAAAATGCAAAAAAGTTTGCAACAACAAAAATTAATGCTGATGCAATATAACCGACAAAAGGAATTGCAGAAAGCGGACTGTCAGGCTTTTTAGCTGTAAATATACATAAAAGCACTGTCGATGCAAATTGAATCAAGCAAACTATAATAGCCGCAACAAAAAGTGTTGCGAAACCTTCTTCACTGTAATAATATCGATAGTAAGAGCCATCTATTACACCAACAAAATCAAAGAATGCCAGACCGCTGAGCAGAGAATAGGCAATTGTGAGAATGAGTGTTACAGTAAGTTTTCCTTTGCTCTGAACTTTCTTGTTTTCTTTGAGAGTAATTGCTTTGTTCATTTCTTTCTTCCTTTCATTTTGAAATCAAATCATTTTTCCGTTTTCATAATAGATTTTATTTACTCTGGGCATAAAGGTACAGATCATTTCGTAGTTGAAGCTTCCGCACATTTCTCCAAGCTCCTCTGCGGTAAGTTTCTCGCCCTTCTGCTTACCCATAATAATAACCTGGTCACCGACATTCACTCCGTCGATACCTGTTATATCAATCATAATCTGGTCCATACAAACTCTGCCGACTACCTTTGCACGCTTTCCGTTAACAAGCACACAGCCGTTATTTGAAAAAGCTCTGTTATAGCCGTCTGCATAGCCGATACAAACCGTTGCGATTTTTTGCTTTTCTGGGGTAACATAAGCGTGACCGTAGCCTATACCCTCGCCCGCTTCAACATCCTTGATATGGATAACACGGCTCACAACTTCCATTGCAGGCTCAAGAATCACCTTTTCTTTATCGACCTCATCGGAGGGATAAAGTCCGTAAAGAGCAATACCCATTCTCACCATATCGTAACGGCTGTCGCAGTCAATGGTTGCAGCTGAGTTACAACAATGCTTTAAAGGTATGTCAAGTCCTCTTTCTTCAAGAGAAGCGATGAATTTATCGAAACGGTCTTTCTGAATATTAACAAAAGATTTATCCTTGCTGTCCGCACAGGCAAAGTGAGTGAAAACTCCCTCAATTTCGATATTGGGAAGTTCGGATATCTTTTTAACAATATCCGCACTCTCATCGCAGTCTTTAAGACCTATACGGTTCATACCTGTATCAACAGCAATATGAACAACGGCTTTTTTTGACATTTCAACTGCGGTCTGCGAAAGCTTGACGGCATCCGCAAAACTGTAAACAGTTGGAATTATTTCGTTTTCAATAAGTTCCTCATAGTGATAGGTACTTGTATAGGATAAAATAAGGATGGGATTTTTTATTCCGTTTTCACGCAGTTCAAGTGCCTCCTGAATATCCGCAACGGCAAAATAATCCGTCAGATTTTCAAGAGTTTTTGCAACGCGAACCGCACCGTGACCGTAAGCATTCGCTTTTACTATTGCCATTGTTTTAACGCCCGGTTCAAGAAGATTTCTGAGGTTTTCAAAATTGCTTCTTATAGCCGATAAATCAATCTTGGCAAAACTTCTGTGGAATTTGAGTGATTTCTGCATAACACACCTGCCGATAATGCACATAATTATTTTTAGTATAAATCAATATATTTCTTTTGTCAACAGTTCCTGACAACAAGAAAACACTTGACCTTCCATATATAATTTGTTATTATAAATTGTTAATAAATATACCAAGGAGAAATTCAAATTGGCTGTTTCAAAAGATAAAATCAGAAATTTTTCGATTATCGCCCATATTGATCACGGTAAGTCAACCCTTGCGGACAGACTTCTTGAAAAAACAAAATCGGTTGCACTCCGTGATATGACGGCTCAGCTTCTTGACAAGATGGACCTTGAAAGAGAACGAGGCATCACCATCAAGGCTCACGCCGTTAAGCTCAACTATGTTGCAAATGACGGCGAAGAATATGTACTCAACCTCATTGACACTCCGGGTCACGTTGACTTCAACTATGAGGTTTCACGTTCACTTGCAGCTTGCGAAGGTGCCGTACTTATCATCGACGCATCTCAGGGTGTTGAAGCACAGACTCTCGCAAACACCTATCTTGCACTTGATCACGACCTTGAACTTGTGCCCGTTATCAATAAAATCGACCTTCCTTCAGCAGACCCCGACAGAGTTGCCGCTGAGGTTGAAGATGTTATCGGTCTTGACTGCTCTGAAGCTCCGAGAGTTTCGGCAAAAACAGGCGTAAACATCGAACAGGTGCTTGAAAAGATTGTTCAGGATATTCCCGCACCCGAAGCAAATGATGATTTACCCTTGCGTGCACTTATCTTCGACTCTGTATATGACAGTTACAAAGGCGTTATTGTTTATGTAAGAATCAAAGAAGGAAAGATCAAGCCGGGCGATACAATGCGTATGATGGCAACAGGTGCTGAATTCACCGTTGTTGAAACAGGTTATATGCGAGCAACCATACCCGAGCCTTGCAGTGAGCTTACCGCAGGCGAGGTAGGATATAT
>JAXJVE010000139.1:0-4419 GCA_036308705.1 Acutalibacteraceae bacterium | reverse complement strand
GGCATACACTTTCGCTCCTTCTGCGCCAGAGCGGATAAGCTCCCTTGACGTGCGTTCGCCGAGCACGGCATTTATCGCATCAATAACGATGGATTTACCCGCACCCGTTTCGCCCGTCATAACATTAAGCCCAGAATCAAACTCGATTTCGGCACTTTCTATGACGGCAATATTCCCGATTTTTAAATCAATAAGCATAACTAAAAATCTTTCCTTTCGGGAACTCAGTCAACAAACTCTGCAATAGCATCCTTCATACGGCTTGCGTGCTCGGGAGTTTTGCAAAGTGCAAAAATCGTATCATCGCCCGCAAGTGTACCTACAAGCCCTTCCCAATGCATTGCATCAAGTGCCGCACAGGCAGCCTGTGCCATACCCGTATAGCAACGGATTACAACGGTATGACCCGCAAAATCAGCAGAAAGAACAGAGTGATTAAAAATGCTCTTGTATTTGCCGAGAAGCTCACCTGAATCGCCGTTATCAACAGCGTATCTGCTTCTGCCCATCTCGTCAACTTTCTTGATAAGTCTTAAATCCTTGATATCTCTTGAAATTGTTGCCTGTGTGGTATCAAAGCCTTCTGCCTTGAGCATTTCAAGAAGATCTGTCTGGGTTGAAAGGCAATGCTGTTCAATAAGTCTGATTATCGCTTCATGTCTTTTCTTTTTCACTTTATATACACTCCTTGTTTTTTATCGTCTTTGTGCAAGCTTTTTATATAAAATATCAATGAAATTATCGGATTTTATTCTTATAAAATTCGCAGTGAATTCTGCTCTCGAAATCACTGCACGGCAGCCGTTTTCAATCGTAATCGGCTGTACACCGTCTGCAGAAAGGCAAAGAGTCTGATTTTCTGCGGAATTAACCGTAAGCTCTGCATCGGGTCTGAATATAAGCGAACGGTCAACAAGAGAATGGGGACAAAGCGGGGTTAAAAGTATACTCTCAAGCTCGGGGTCAACAACAGGGCCACCCGCCGAAAGAGAATATGCGGTTGAACCCGTAGGCGTTGAAATAAGCACACCGTCACACAGATAACTGTTGAATCTGCTTTTATTGAGCGATACATCAATCGCCGTCATTCTCTGCTTTTCCTCATTGGTTATGAGGCAATCGTTAACGCAGTAGTCACTGCATAAAATCTCATTTTCTCTGACTATGTTTGTTTTGAGCATAAGCCTTTTATCAAGGCTGTAGTCGCCGTCTATAAGGCGTGAAAGCAAGTGGAGTTCGTTATCTTCAAGGCCAGCCATAAACGCAAGCCTGCCCGCATTAACGCCGAGAATGGGCTTATGCCTTACTGCGGCAAGCTTTGCGGCGTGAATAATCGAACCGTCACCGCCAACCGCAATAACGGCATCACAACCGCCTATCGCATCGTTTTCGGGCATAAATTCCGCACCTGTAAACTCAAAATCGTCTTTATATTCAAGCGGAAAGCTGAAGCGTGCACCGAGCGATCTGAGGCTTTTGCATATTCTTGCCGTTACGCCGGGGGCTTCGACTCGGGTCAGATTCGGTATAAGAGCAATCTTCATAATATACCCTCTTTATTTATCCAGATTTTCGTGTGAACGCTCAACAAGTTCGTTAACCGAACCATCCCAGAGCATTTCACCGTTTTCGGCTTTTTCAATAAACATAAGATATTCTATGTTACCTTCAGGGCCTTTGATGGGTGAAAAATCAACGCCAAGCACCCTGAAACCGTTTTCGGCAGCGAAGGCAGTTATGTTTTCAACAACGGCTTCGTGAACACTTTTATCTCTTACAACACCCTTTTTGCCGATGTTTTCTTTACCCGCCTCAAACTGAGGTTTGATAAGGCATACAGACCTGCCGCCGTCTTTGAGAAGAGTATGCATAACGGGTAATATCAGCTTGAGCGAAATAAACGAAACATCCACAGATGCAAAGTCAATTTCATCGGGCACCTGTTCTCTTGTTACATATCTGAAATTGGTTCTTTCAAGGTTTACAACTCTTTCGTCACACCTGAGTTTCCACGCAAGCTGACCGTAGCCGACATCTATTGCATAAACTTTTTTTGCACCGTTTGTGAGCATACAGTCGGTAAATCCTCCCGTTGATGCTCCGATATCCATACATATATTTTCACTAAGGTCCAGACCGAAGCTTTTCATAGCCTTATCAAGCTTAAGACCGCCTCGGCTGACAAAGGGATTAACTGCACCCTTGACCTCGATAACATCGGTTTCTTTAATATTGACGCCGCCTTTAAGAGCCTTCTGACCGTTAAGATAAACACTGCCCGCCATTATCATAGCCTTTGCCTTCTCTCTTGTTTCGGCAAAGCCTCTTTCGTATACAGCAACGTCAAGGCGTAATTTTTCGCTCATTGCTCAACCTCATTCATTATCTTTTCATACATTTTTTCTGCACTCATCGAATATTTTTCAAGAAGCGAAGAAACACTTGCGTGGCGTACAAATTCGTTATCAACCGCCGTAAGCGAATATTTGCCGCAATACCCTTTTTCAAGGAGCTTTGAAGCCATTGCTTCACCCACGCCGCCCGCACGCATACCTTCTTCAAAGAAAAATATCTTTTTGCACTTTGCCGCTTCGCTGACAGCACCGTCAGAAAGCGGTTTTATTTTGTGAAGCTTTATAATTTTTGTTTTTATCCCTTTTTCGGCAAGCATTTCAGACGCTTTGACAGCATTGAAATAAAGTTTGCCGTAAGTGACAATTCCGATATCCGCACCGTCACCCGATACTTCATAATCATCACCGCTTGTTTCAATATCGGGTGCTTCGCCTCTCGGATAGCGGATAATAACAAGATTTTCGTCTTTATAAAATGCATTATGCATTGCTTTTGAAAGTTCACCGTAAGTTGACGGAGAATACACGGTAGTATTCGGAATACTCTGCACAAGTGAAACATCAAACAGACCCTGATGCGTTTCACCGTCTTCGCCTACAAAACCCGCTCTGTCAACCGCAATAACCATTTTTCTTCTTTGCAATGCACCGTCGTGAATAAGCTGATCGGCACAACGCTGAAGAAACGTTGAATATACGGCAAAAACGGGAATCATTCCGCCTGCGGAAAGTCCGCTTGCAAAAGTAACTGCGTGCTCTTCCGCAATACCCACATCATAAAATCTTTCGGGATATAATTTTGAAAATTCTTCAAGACCCGTACCGATTGACATAGCGGCGGTAATTGCACATATACGCTCATCTTCTGAAGCAAATTCACACAGAGTTTCACCGAAACGGGATGAAAAACTATCACCCGTTGAAAGCTGCTCACCTGTATTTATATCGAATTTTGAAATACCGTGAAATTTTTCGGGAGAGCTTTCTGCAAAATCGTAACCTCTTCCTTTAACGGTATTGATATGAATAACAACAGGAGCGGCGATAGTTTTTGCACTGTCCATCGCCTCGCAAAGGCTTGCGATATTGTGGCCGTCAATGGGGCCTATATACCTGAAACCGAGATCCTCAAAGAAAAGGCTCGGATAAATTGCATTTTTCAATGCCGTTTTCAACCTGATAATATGCTTTTCAAGGGATTCGCCGACAATCGGAAGCTTTCTTATTGTTTTTGCCGCACCGGCTTTGAGGCGGTAATACTCGGGCTTTGAACGCACCGAAGCAAGATACCTTGCCATAGCACCAACATTCTCCGAAATTGACATTTCATTATCGTTGAGGATAACGATAAGCCTTGTTTTGGTTAATCCCGCATGATTGAGTGCTTCATACACCATTCCGTTACCGAATGAGCCGTCACCGATAACCGCAACCGCATAATTTTTTGAACCTTTAACGGCATTTGCCGCCGCCACACCCGCAGCCTGAGAAACAGAAACACCTGCGTGACCTTCATAAAAGCTGTCGTGCTCGCTTTCATCGGGGCGGACAAATCCCGATATTCCGTTTTCTGTTCTGAGCGTTGAAAACGAAGCATATCTGCCTGTGAGAAGTTTATGGGCATACGCCTGATGGCCTACATCCCATATTATTTTATCGTCAGGCGAATCAAACGATTTATGAAGGGCAACGGCAAGCTCAACCGTACCCAGATTTGACGCAAGATGCCCTCCCGTTGAAGCAACGGTATCAATGAGGGTTTTGCGTATTTCAGAGCACAGCAATTCAAGTTGAGAATCGCTCATCGACCTGACGTCCGACGGGCTGATTAAATTTTCAAGAATTGAATTTTCGTTACACATAAATCAATTTTTTCTTTCGTAAAGTTTATCTGCAAGGCAACAAAGGAATTCACCTTCACTGCCGAAAATTTCAAGGGATTTTTTTGCTTTTGCTGTAAGTTTTGAAGCAACACGCAGTGAGCCTTCAATATTGAGATGCGACACAAAAGTTGATTTACCGTTTTCGCCGTCACTCCCTGTGGGTTTACCGAGTGTTTTATCAT